>JAIRPU010000107.1 GCA_031256815.1 Spirochaetaceae bacterium | reverse complement strand
CTAGGTCCCCCCCCCCCCCCCCCCGCTAAATGCGCATTTTACATTGTTGTTTGCCACCGGTATAAGTTTATCGCATACTTTTATTGAGATATTTGGGTCTAACATTTCCGTAACATAATCATGTATTAAATTTACAGGATAATCTGTTCTTTCCTCTATTAAATCAAGAATGTATTTTGGATGCGGAAAATGAATAAACGCCTTAATTTTTACAAACGGCGCTTTGTTTTTAATAACAAAATCAGGATTCTCTATCATAATATTTCTATGCCTATTTAAATTCTCGCTATCGCTACACGTGGGGGGGGGGGGGGTAAATGCGCAGTAAGTCAGCCCGCTTTTAGCAAGCGTTTGTGTTAGCTGAGTTTCGTAAAGTTCAATTATTTTATCAACGCTTTCAAGATATTGCACATTTTGCCAGAAATTTTGAAACACCGGAGAAATTATTGCCGTATTATTGAAACATAAAAAATACGATTGAATATGCTCCGGTATTGCGCCGCCCGTTATTGGCATTCCGGTTTTAGACGCTTCGCAAATGGTTATACCCCAAAAATCAACATCTCTTTTTTCCATGCCTTCATACACGGTTCCCATATCAAAGAACGGGCCAAAACAGGTGTCGTTCATGAGCGTAACGCTGTCGTATTGAGCTAACGTATCCCAGCCTTCGCGCAGCAGCGCATCCTTCCACGCGCCAAAGTCAAACCCTTTATTTTCGCGTAAAATAATATCATCATAAAAAGGCGCAATTTTTTTCTGCTGTTCCGCTGAAAGCGGACTGTTGGAAATAAATACTACACGGCTGTAAATATGCTTTATATGCTCCAAAAGATATACAACATAATCAGAGAGGCCGTTATATTTGTTGTAATGTACAAAGAATAATATGCGCTTCATGGTTTTTTAATAATATTTTATATGTATCAGGCACCGGTTTTTCCGGCATACTTTTCGCAATATTTATTCGCGGAATCAATGGTTTTAAGTAAAAAAGGAATGTTTTGTAATACTTCCGCAAAAAACTTTTGAATTTCGTTAATTTTATATTCGTGCGCTATGTTGTTCCGCAAGTCTTTCAACGTGTGCAACAATTCGGCGGATTGAACAATTTCTCGTTTTTCCGCCCTGTTCATAACATCAATTATCGTCCCCGAGTCTTCATACTCCACAGAGTCGATGTTTCTCAATATTTTGTTGACAAGCATATCGGTAGTCCTGGCGTAGCGCGATGTCATCGCCTCGAAAGCAGCGAATTCGTCTTCGGAATAGCTGCTTTTTATTCCAATAGCGCTGCAAATCTGATACGAATAACACAGTTTTTTTACACTAGCGTCGATGGCAGCAATATTTTCTTTTAGTATTTCGACTGCCGGATTAGCCATACAGCATAACGCCTTTCATAACCGCGAATTTGAAAAACGCCTGTTCTCCGTCTTTGGAAACAACGATGTCGATTTTCTGTTCCCCGATTTTGCCGCAAATATCACGTTTTATTTTTGTTTGTTCCGCAACGCCGATTTTACCCGACAAAATACCTATGTCTATATCGCCGCCTTTTTTACTGTCGTCCGCCCTGGAACCGAAAAGCCATGCCCTGGCGTCCGGGTCAGCGTTTTTTATTGCGTTTACTATTACCTGTTTTTGAAACTCGCTTATCCGCATTATGCGTTATCCCGTTTTTTAAACATAATGCGCTTCAGGGTTTTCTTCCCATAATCGTATAATCAATATGCCGTTGTTCTTTTAATAATATTTTTATATTAAAATAATTAAACATACTCTCCAGCAAATTCATGTCAAAAACGTGCTGATGCAGACATCTGTTTTCCAAATTCGCAAGGCTTCGTTTTTTAAATTGTTCAGGCGTTCCAGCCGGCGCGTCCATGGACAAATCGTGCAACAAAAGTATTTCGTCAAGATGCGTTAAATCATCCTCGCCTATATCTTTTTGATAGTCCTCAAGGATATGCGAAAATGGCGTTACATTTCTGTTATGGTCAAAATTTGATTCTTTTCTTGGCGCAATTATCAAAATAACTCCATTGGGTTTAAGTTTTAAAAGCCATTTTTCCAGCGCCTTCATTGGATTTGCAATATGTTCAATGTTATTTGAAGACAAAACAAAATTATATGCGTTATTGGGGACGGCGCTTAAATCAACAGCATCCGATATATACAGGTGTCCACCTGCCCCCCCCACCCCGTTACATATTAGCTTCCCGTTAACATAAAAACCGTTTTCTGTTTTTACGCGCCCCGTCCAGACAGTCTCATTTGAAAAATTAACGCCGTCCAAACTTTTAATTTGATGATATATTGGAATATAATTATCTTTATTGAATACAGCACTTGGGCCGCCTATTTCCAGCCCGTTTTTACCGCACACTGCTTTTTTTATAATTTTATAATTTTTTATAACAGTGTTTTTCCTTAAACCCAGTTTATTGCGAACTTTTTTGCATACTATTTTTATGCTGCCTTTAATTCCATTTTTTTTTATTTTGTTTACAATAGTGTATAACATTTTATTAATTTTAAGAGTTAAACATCCTTCTTGTTTTTTCAATCAAAACCGATTCTTTGTCTGCACTGTTTATTATTTTTAACAACGGTTCGACAGTATCTGTTAAACCGCTTAAAGAATTCTTAAATGAATCATTTTTAGGCTGGTACAATTTATCTATTTTACATATAGAATCGAAAAACGATACTTCGCAAATCATGGTTTTGAATTCATAAAATCTTTTGCGAAAAGATCTTTTTAAGAAATTATGCTTTTTGATTCTTATATAATCAAAATTAAGTACATCAATAAAATTTTTAAAATATTCTATTGATGAGCCGCGCTTTTTTAAATCACCGCCATATTCTTTCCAGTATGAAGTATGCATATCTTCAACAACATACATCCCTCCCCATTTTAATTTTGGGAACATATCAATAAATGTTTTTATAACATCTTTACAGATATGAGAACCATCGTCAAGAATAATATCAAATTGAATATCTTTAAACGTTTGATTCATAAAATCAGAATCTGCCGCGCTTCCCAAGTGAAAATAAATATTACTGTCAAATTGTAATTTGAGGCATTTTTCATCAATATCTATTCCATGAATTTGTGAATTTTCAGGAAGATATTTTTTCCATATTTCCAGAGATCCGCCGTTTTGAACGCCAATTTCCAGCAGTGTTACCGGTTTTCCGGCGCTAAGGAACCGTGAAAAGATACGGTCATAAATAAAGAAATAGTGAATCCATTTATTGGAAACAAATCCTGTATGCGCTTTGAATACATCAAAATATCCCCCCCCCCCCCCCGTAACCTGCGGCGTCTTAAAAATGTCAGCTGTTTCCATTATTGCTTCTCCTTAATATATTTTATATTCTGCGTAATGATTTTTATTTCAGGACTAACCGGAGCGGTTTTATGAACTCTGAACGCGGCCATACTCCGGTTATTGTTTCAATAAATCCATTAAGGCGGTATTGATATACAGCGTTTCTTTTCCCGCCTGTATGTGGGTAAGAAAATTATTTGCTTCCAGTTCTTTTAAATATTTTGATGCTGTTTTTCTGTTAATATTCAATTTATTTACCAGAAAATCTATTTTTGAATACGGATTTTCAAAGACGATTTCTACCAGTTCCTTTGAATAAATTTTTGGGCACGCCGTCTGGACATTATACAGCGTTGATTCCAGCAAATTCCTTATGGCTTTGATTTTTTTTAATGTATGTTTTGAGGTTTGTTCTATACCGTCCAGTATATACAAAATCCAGTTATCCCAGTTGTTTTTCTCTCTAACTTCCTGAAGCAGCGCATAATAAGTATTCTTGGCTTTAATGATATATGAACTTAAATACAGAATAGGCGTATCTAAATGATGTTTCAAGATTAAATACAATACGTTTAATATTCTGCCGGTTCTGCCGTTGCCGTCATAAAACGGATGTATAGTTTCAAACTGATAATGCAGTACCGCCATTTTCCAAAGACTATCCTCTTCATTGTTCATATATGCGCAAAAATTATCCAGCAATACTTTTATTTCCTGATAGTCCTGCGGCGGTGTATAAATTATTTCATTTGTTGTGCTGTTTACAAGCGATGTTCCCGGAAGCCGCCTGATACCAGCATTGTTTTCTATGATAGTTTCCTGAATCTTTACAATATCATTTACGCTTATCAAATGACGCTTTTGCAGCATTTGGCAGCCCATGTAAACTGCCTTCCGGTAATTGATTACTTCTTTTGCCGACGAGTCTGTTTCAGGCGGAACGGACGTCATGTTTTTATACAATTCATCTTCGGTTGTAACAATATTTTCTATTGCGGAACTTTCCCGCGCCTCCTGCAAGCTTATCGCATTAATCAGAATATCCTGATTAGGGATTACCGGCGCAAAACCTTTTAATTCTGCAAGCACCTGCCGCGCCTGCGCTTCTTTTTTTAAGATCGCCCGCGTCTCAAATTTGTCCGCATCAAACGGCAGCAACGCTACGGACTGCGCTTTTTTTCTCATGTCCGAAATTTGGGGTTTTTTGGATATATGTGTCAAGTCATGTCCGAAAAATGAGGTTTTTTGGACATATTGTAGAACACAGGTTGATTCCATTTCTGGATTTTTAACAACTAATGCTACCCTGTTCAAGATATATTCGTTTTTTACAATGTTCGACAGTTGAAATACGGTGCGCTATTATAATGAGTGTTTTATTGCTGCTTAAACTGTATATTTCATCCATAATTTTACTTTCGGTTTCGTTATCTAGCGCGCTTGTAGCTTCGTCAAGAACAAGCACTTCCGGATCGTTATAAAGCGCGCGCGCAATTCCGATGCGCTGCCGCTGACCGCCGGAAAGCAGAATCCCGTTGCCCCCGACACGGGTGTTAATGCCGTCTTTTGTACATAGAAAGTCCCATATATGCGCCATTTGCAGCGCTTTTATAACCTTTTCTTCGTCCGGCTCCACCCCAAACGCAACATTATTAGCAACAGAACCGTCAAACAAAAAAATATCCTGCGGTATGTATCCTATATGCGCGCGCCATGAACGTATATTTTTATTTGTAACAGGAACGCCGTCAACAAGAAACATTCCGCTGTCAGATTTATGTATGCCAATAAGAATGTCCACAAGCGTTGATTTTCCGCTCCCTGAACTGCCGGTTATGGCAACAGAATCGCCTTTATTTATTTCCAGCGAAATATTATGAAGCACTTCGCTGCCGGTAAGATATGTAAAACAAATATTTTTTAATTCTATTTTTGAATTAAACTGAAGCGGTTCGGATTCTTCTGCTTCTATTTTTTGATTAAGTGCCATATTTACCACTTCCAACGAACGCCGCAAAGAAAAAACCTGGCCTATGTATCCAAGCAGCCTGTGAATTGAAGGCAGAATGCGGTAGAGCGCAAGCGCATACATTGAAATTGTTGATATAATAAGAACCGGAGTTTTATACTTCCAAAGTATAAACAAAATTGTGCTTATAAGAACGGTAAAACCGACGCTTTCCAGAATACTGCGCGGTGAATTTCCAAGCGTACTGATAATTACATTTGAACGGGCTGCTTTTGCAGAAAAAACTCCAAAGTTGCTCTGCATTTTTTCTTCTTTACCGCTAAGCTTTACAAATTTTATATTTCCAAGCGTTTCGAGTATTATGCGTTCCTGTTGAAGACTGGCTTCGTAGCGTTTTTTGCCCTCTGCCTTGTTTATGGATAAAATGCGCATTACAAACAGCATGGTAATGCCAAGAATGGCGGTTACCACAAGAGTTATAATCCAGTTTAAAGCAATGATTAAACTATAAAGCATTATTATCATTACTGTTTCTGTGCAAATTTGCAAAATGCTCAGCAATAAGCTGCTTACACTGCCGGCCTCTCCTATGGCACGCATTATTTCCGCCTGGTTTCTTTGAACATAAGCTTTGTATGGAATGCCTAAAAATATTTTAAAAATACGGTTTGCCAGGATACGGGACATTCCAAGGGCAAACTTTGTTTGTAAATATGTATATAGTATAAAATATAATGACCTGAAAAAATAAAAAAGAATTATTGCTATTCCAAAATAGAATACAAAATCCATCTTTGTTGAAAATGCAAAAAAATCGTAAACTTTTTTATATACTCCATTGTCAATTAAATCCGGACTGGACGCAATAGAGATAAACGGCATAATAACAGAAATTCCAACAGTTTCTACTGCCGATAACAGTAATGTTAAACCAAAAAGAATTATTAAATAAAATTTTTGCAGCCTGGAAAGAAGCGCAAATACTTCTGAAATTACTCTTCTTGAGCCGCGCAAATAACGAAAAAAAATCATTTGCATTTAACCCTGCGTTCCATAATCAAAAGAACAATTACGCCAAATGTTACGGAAATATCGGCTATATTAAGAATGCCGGTTCTGAATTTTCCTATGCCCAAATTTATAAAATCAATTACATAAAAATTATTTACAAGCCTGTCCGTAAGATTGCTTAAGCCGCCGCCTATTATGCAGCTTCCTGTAATAACGCGCCACAGCCTTTCTTCCTTAAACATTAACCAAAGCAGCACCACAAAACAAATTATTATTGGTAAAACAAGCAGCACGGCAAATTTCAAGGCCTGCGGCCATGACGCCCCCAAACTTAAAAACGCGCCTGAATTTTCCGCATATATAAGCACAAGCAAATCATTGAAAAACACAAGCGGTTTTTGCCCCTGCAAAAACCGCACCGCAAGATTTTTGCTTATTCTGTCCAGCAAAATATTTGAGCCGCATAAAAGCAAGGCAAATACAATAAATTTTGCGCGCGATTTTAAATTTGATTTAATATTAAACAGGTTTATATTCAATAAAAATGCCCAAGCCCTATGTAAATTTCGCGGTTTGAACCGGAAGGCAGCGCGCCTTCCTCCCCTGCCGCACGTAAATTCCACGCGGCGCTTACGCGCAGGAACAAACTGCGAAAGGCAAGCGGAAAAATCAACGCCTCCATTCCGCCAGAAACAAAGGCATCTTCCGCCGAAAATTTTATTTCTTTTATTTTACGGCCTTCTTCGTTTAACCGTTCTCCTTCGCCAAACGCCACATCCAGCACAGGAGATAACTGAAGTTCAAAATTAAAATAACGGAGTTTTGGCGCTCCAAACCATTCAGAGGGCAAAAAACGCAGAACGCGAAATGGAAAATCGAAATTGAAAGAAACAAGCGCGTTCGCCGTAAGACTGCGGTCTAAAATACCGCGCAGCATATTGCCGGCTTCCAGCCTGTCTTCATCGCGCCCGCTGCCAATATCGTTAAACCAGTGTTTATAGCGAAACCGCGCGGAGGCCGCAAAAAAATTTGTTATTGTTTTATGCAATACCGCAGTCAACTCAAAACTGTTCTGCCATTCATTAAAATAAATATTATATGAATTATTGACAGCGGCAAAAATTTGCCGGCCGGAACGGAAATTTCCGCGCCAGTCAACATTGTTAACACCAAGCCCGTTTTTGAACAAAAGTGAAGGGCCGTTTCGCCATTCAAGACTGTTCCCCGAAAGCCGGTAATTTGCCTTTAAACCTGCGGAACTGCTCCAAACCGCATCTTCCGTGTAAATAACAAAAGGTATATTCAAGCAGGCTTCCGGCAGCGAATACATATAATCTATTGGCTCAAAAATATTTTTATGATTTGCCTTTTCAAAAGAATAGTACTCTTCGCCAAGCTGAATTCCATGTGTATAAGACAAATTTAAAAACGCCTTTGAAACAGGTATCTTAACCGAAATTCCGGGAAAATTGCTGAATGAAAGAGTCTCGCCGGTAACAAAACTTAAGCCAAGTACATCTGTAAACAGCCAGTCAAACCCTGCCGCACGGAACGGATATTCCATTTCTACAGTCAGAGAGTACATTCCCTTTGAAACATCGTTTATATGAAATTCGTCAAGCGTATAACCAATATCAATTTTTAACGGCATCATTGTGCCAAAAAAATTATAGTCACGAATTTTTAAAGCCGGTTCAAAGCCTGAATTGGAGCTGTACTTTGGCTCCGGCAGAATAATAAAATTGCGGGTATCGCGTGTTTCTACAAAAAGAATAACGCCCTGCCTGCCTTCGGAATCTTTTTCGTCCAGGGTATAAGTTATTTCTACACTTTCCAAAACACGCTGATTTAAAAGCCGTTGTTTTTTTTGCGCTATGTACTGTTCCAAAAGAATTTTATTCTGGAACTGTTCCCCCGTTTTAAACCCGCCCGCGCGTTCTACAGCGCTCTTTGTTGTACGCCCCTGTGGACTAATTTCGATTTGTTTTATGTAGTAAAACTCTGCTTCCTGTGAATAAAGCGGAATTGCAATTAAAAAAAAAGCGCAAGCGATTGAAGCGGAATTTTTTGCCGGCATAAAAACAGAACGCCGCCGCACATGGCCTGCCCCTGCCCGGTCTGAAAACAAACCCCGGTCTGAAAACAAGCCTGAAAACAGGCATGGAAACAAGCCCCCGCCGCGCGAAGCGCGGCGGGGAAGGATGCGGCTTTTTGCGCCGGCAAGCGCCGCAAAAAATTGGAGCGGAAAGCGCGGTTTTTGCCGCCCGTTATCCTTCATCATCCCCCCGCTACCAGCAAAGCAGTACAAAAAAAGCCGGACAGAACGCCGCGTTTTACACAGCATGGAAAAGCGCTTTTGCAAAGCCTTGCATAACAGGACGGCAAAAATGCGCCAAAAAAACCTGTATTCAACTTCACTCTATTCCAGCGCTTTGATAAACAAGCTTTATATCTTTTAATTCGACCCTGACAAGCCGCGCTCCACATTCTTCTGGAATTACAAAGCACAGCCCGTTAGAAGATTTTTTTTTGTCGCTTTTAAGCGCGGCGCAAAACATCGCGCTGTTTTTTAAGCCAGGATAGGGAACGCCGGTTTCGTATCCGGTTTGATTTAGCAATTCAATAATTGAACACATACGGCGCTCTGTGGTTATTCCAAGCTTTAAGCCAAGCCGCGCCGCGCAGGCAATACCCCATGCCACAGCCTCGCCATGAGTTACCATGCCAAACCCAAGCGATGATTCAAGCGCGTGCGCAAAAGTATGCCCCAAATTGAGCAGCGCGCGCCGGCCGCCTCTTTCAAAAGGGTCTTCCTCTACTATTTCGTTTTTTACCCTAATCGCCATCTTGATAAGTGAACAAAGCGCCGTTTTGTTATCCTCTAAAACAGCGCTTTTAATCTGCGCAAAACTTTCCGCCTGCGCTGTTTTAGAATCAAGCATTGCCGATTTAATAATTTCTCCAAAACCTGATTTGCGTTCTTTTGCGGGAAGCGTTGCCAGAGTTTCCATACAAATATAAACCTGCGCCGCAGGATAAAAACTGCCTGCAAGATTTTTAATCTGAAAAAGATCAAACCCCGTCTTGCCACCTATTGCGGCATCCGTCATGCCTAACAGAGACGTTGAAACAAAACACAAACCAACGCCGCGCATATAAATTGAAGCGGCAAAACCGGTTAAATCTGTAATAACCCCGCCGCCAACGCCTATAAAAAGCGCATCGCGCCCCAGCCCGCCCTTATGCGCCCTCTGCAGCACCTTTCTTACAGACTGCCAGTTTTTTGCCGTTTCTCCGGCGTTTAATACACAAAACATCGCGTTGGCATCTCTGCAAATACGCTTTGCAAAGCCAAGCGTATTTTTGTCCGCAACAAACAGCGTTTGCTCCGGCTTAACGGAAAAACGCGACAAAAGCTCGTTAAAACCGGGCAGCGATTCTTGAATATTTAACATTTTTAACCATGAACCAACGCCGGACGGACGCTTAACAGTTTTAACCGGTAAGCGATGGCAGAAAAAACGCAAAAGGGTTCCAGCAGCCGGTCAGGATAAAAAAACATCCCCCCTGCCGTTGCAGCATAATGAAAATAGCGCGAACAACTGGAAACAGGCCGCCGAAACAGGCTCTAAACCGATGTACGTTTATATTTTGCAGAATAACGCAGACAGGGGGCGCTGTCAACCGCACCGGTGTAATATAATAATAAGCGGAGTTATTAATTATAATTAGATATGTTTAAATATCTGTTAAATATACGATTAAATAACCCCTTTTTGCAGGGCAATATTCGCGTAACGCGCCGTTGTAGCGGTTTGAACAATCGCGTAGGCTTTTTTTGCGTATTCATAAAAATCAAAACGTTCAATAAGATGAAAGCTCTTATACGCCTTGCAAAAATCACGCTCCTTTAAAATACGATCAAAACTTGACCAGATTTCCGGTTCGGGTTCTTCATTGCGCGGCTTCATCAATACCACAGGATTAGGCGTAAAATTATCAAGCGGGAAAAATTGCAAAACCGCATCCAGCAGCGCATCCACCGCAACGCCTTCCAGCCGGACCGCGCGCTGAGCGCCGGACGCAGAAGGATAATTCGCATCCGCAAGCACAATATAATCGTTATGACCCATTTCCATAAGAATCTTCATCAATTCAGGACTAATAATTGAAGGTATATTTCTTAACATATTTTCTCCGCAAAAACCGGGTGAACAACGCGAAAGCGCCGTTCACCCAGGCTAAAATTATTTTTTTATAACATCAACTTCAACAGAAATAACAGCCGGAACGCTCTGCCCGCCTATGAGTTTTTGTGCCGCGTCTACGGCGGTTTCGCCCATTAGAGCAGGCTTCTGCTGTATGGTATAGAGCATTTCGCCATTTGCAACGGCAGTTTTGGCATCGTCAGTTGCATCAAACCCAGCTACCACTATGTCTACGCCCGGTATTTTTCCAGCGGATTTTACCGCGGCAATCGCGCCAAGCGCCATTTCGTCATTCATGGCGATAATCGCGTTTATTTCCGGATTTCCGCGTAGAATGTTTTCTGTAACAGAGAGTCCCTGGTCGCGATTGTAATTCGCCGTTTGAATTACCACAGGAACGATACCTGCCGTTTCAAACACCTGCTGATACCCCTGCATACGTTCAATGTTGCTCGATGAACCCGGAACGCCCTCAAGCACGGCAAGTACCGGCGTCTTCCCGCTTGCCTGCATAGCCGCGACAAACGCTTCGCCCGCGCTCCGGCTTGCGGCAACGTTATCCGTACCGATAAACACATCCACTTCGGCGCCGTCAACTTTGCGGTCAACGGCAATTACTTTTACACCCTTGCCCTTTGCTTCACGAACCGCCGGAGCAACAGCCGCCGAATCCGCCGGATTAACGATAATTACCTTTACGCCTTTGCTGAGCAGGTCTTCGATGTTTTTGCTCTGCGTGGCAGGTTCGTCATTGGCATCGGTAGCGCTTATCGTAATGCCAATTTCCTTTGCCTTGGCTTCGGCTCCGTCCTTCATGGACGCGAAAAACGGATTGTTCAGCGTAGAAAGTGAAAATCCGGCGTCAGTTTTTACGCCGCCCGAACACGAGGCCAGCAATGCGCCTGACAGACAAAACAGAATCTTTTGAAATGGTTTCATACCATCCCCCATTAATTTTTAGGCGCTGCAGCGCCATGTTATAAAACGCTTTACAAGCGTTATTAAGCCTTTCGGCATTAACAAACGATTATCTGCCGCGGTCGCTAATAACCGCAAGTAAAATTACAAATCCTTTTATTACATTCTGATAATACGAAGAGACTCCAATAATGTTTAATCCGTTGCTCAAAATAGCGATGATTAAAACACCGGTAACAGTGCCGGCGATTTTGCCGCGCCCGCCCGACATGGATGTGCCGCCAAGCGCTGTTGCCGCAATAGCGTCGATTTCGTAACCGGCGCCTAGCGTAGGCTGCGCAGAGCCAAGCCGCGAAAGCAAAATAAGACCCGCCAGCGCCGACATAAGACCGGCGGCGCCGTAAACAAACAACTTTGCCCGCCATATATTCACTCCGGCAAGCCGCGCGGCAGCAGCGTTGCTGCCCACCGCGTAAATACGGCGGCCTAAAACCGTCTTGTGCAGAATAAAAAAGAACACGCCAAATACGGCGGCTAAAATCCACACTGGAACCGGCACTTTTAAAATATAACCGGAGCCCACCTGAGCAAGAAACTTATGCTCTCCCAAACCGGAAACAGGATAGCCGCCGCCATATACCAGACAAAAACCCCGATAAACGCTCATCGTTATTAACGTTGCTATAAAAGGCTGTAAACGTCCAAGCGTAACCAGCGCTCCGTTTACCACCCCAAAACCCGCGCCAAGAAACAGCATCAACGGAATAGCGGCAAATTCCGGCATTCCGCCTTTTAAAAACCCCGCGCCAAGCATTGCAGAAAGACCAAGCATTGCGCCCACAGAAATATCAATGCCTCCGGTAAGAATAACGCAGGTCATGCCAAACGCGATAAGGCCGTTTATAGACGCCTGCCTTAAAACGGTAAGCAGATTATCAACCGTACGAAATTCCTTCCGCGCAATACCGATTATAAGCGCCAGTAATACAAGCGCTATTAACGATCCATGGGTCCGTAAAAACCGCTGAACCTTATTCCATACCAACATTCCGCCTGCCTCTGCCTTAATCATTTGCCGCCCCCGTACAAAGTGTCATTACGTTTTCCTGAGTTGCCTCTTTACCGGCAATAAAACCTCCAATACGCCCTTCGTGTATCGCCATAATACGGTCACTCATTCCAAGCACTTCGGGCAGTTCAGACGAAATAAAAATAGAACCTATGCCCTGCTCCGCAAGCTGGTTTATAATCATATAAATTTCTTTTTTTGCGCCCACATCAACGCCTCTGGTAGGTTCATCTAAAATTAGTATGCGGGGATTCCCGCAAATCCACTTTGCCAGTACAACTTTTTGCTGATTCCCGCCGGAAAGCTCGCCGGTTTTTTGCTTTGCCGATGAACATTTAACAAGAAGCCTGCGGATAGCTTCCGTAACCAGAACCTTCTCTTTTGCCGTGTTAATAACGCCATGATTAGAAATTCTGTCTAAATTGTTAAGCGCGATATTCGCATCTATTGCGTAGTCAAGTATAAGCCCTTCGAGTTTTCTGTCTTCGGTAATAAACGCAATGCCGTTTTTTATTCCATCTTCAGGAGTGCGTATGGAAACCTGCCTGCCATTAATAAAAATTGAACCTGAATCCGCCGGCGCGGAACCAAACAACGCATGCATAATTTCGGTTCGGCCTGCGCCCATAAGTCCTGCAACACCCAGGACTTCTCCTGCACACAGCGAAAAACTTATATCTTCAAAAAAACCTTTTTTGCTTAAGCCTTTTACTTCGAGTAATGCAGCGCCCGCCTTCGCGCTGCGGCCCGGAAAGCGAACATCGATATCACGCCCAATCATCATGCGCACAACGTCTGCCATGCTTGTTTCGCTAATCTTTTTGGTATCTATATATTGACCATCGCGCATAACCGTTATCCGGTCGCAAATCTCAAAAATCTCTTCCATTCGGTGCGATATATAGATTATTGAAACGCCATTTGCTTTTAAACGTTCTATTACTTTGAAAAGCGTACGGGTTTCTGCCGGCGAAAGCGCCGCAGTCGGTTCATCCATAATTAGCGCTTTACAGTCGGCTAAAAGTGATTTTGCTATTTCGACCATCTGTTGCTGCCCAACTGAAAGAAAACGCATTGGCGTATTTGGGTCTATTGCGACTCCAAGCTGAGCCATTGTTTCTTTTGCTTTTGCCGCCATTGCCTTTTTATCCGTTATGCCAAAACCGAATGGCGGTTTAAGTATTTCCCTGCCCATAAACATATTTTCTTCGACACTAAGGTCGTTCATTGTATTGAGTTCCTGATATATAAAAGAAATACCTGCCGCTTCGGCTTCTTTGGGGCGTAAAAAATTTACAGGCGAGCCGTCAATCAGAATTTCGCCCGCATCGCGTTTATGAACCCCTGTTAGTACCTTCATCAAAGTGGATTTACCAGCGCCGTTTTCTCCCATAAGGGCATGGACTTCACCGCCGGATATAGAAAAACAAGCGTCCTTTAACACCGGAACGCCTGAAAATGATTTGCAAATCCCCTTCATTTCGATACGCACAGTTTTATATTCCCAAATTAAAAGTATGATTATCCTAACAAAGTTTATTGCTATTAACAAGGCGCTTTGAAGGCGGCAAGGCAATTCAAAATTAGAGAAAAATGATGAACCGGCGCGGTTTAATAAGAGAGCTGTGCCGCTTCGCGGCGTATATGCCCGGCCGCGCGGAGCGCGGCCGGGCGACAAAGCTGCGCGAAGCGCGACTGCCGGGCGATATGCCCCCCGCGCAAAAGCGCAACGCGCTTTTGCGCGGGCTTACACCGGATGCCGGCGCTTGCCGCCGGCCGTGTGCGCCTGCGCCTGCCGCCGCAGGCGGCAGGAGATGTGGCCTGCCTGTCGCTTCGCCAAGCGAAGCGGCAGGTTGTGGGGCGCACCGCCGGCTAAACTGCATTGCAGTTTAGCCGGCGGCCAGCACTGCCCGGCCGTGCCCGCCGCAGGCGGCCGCGCTCCGCGCGCGCTTATCGACAAGCTCCGGCAAAGCTGCGCCCAAAATATCCTGAATGTGACCTGAGGGTGCAGTCCCGGTTTGTGTTAGCTTGCGTTCGTATTTTCTTTAAATTCGGAATTACCGGGTTTTAAAACGCTACAGGCTAAGCTGCAGCTCGTCAAAGGCGGGTTGCGCGCACATTCCGGCGGCGTTTATCGGTAAAAATAAAATGCCGATAATCAAAATATTCTCTATGCACAAAAGATTCATTTGCGTATTGTTGCCGCTGTTTTTTAGCGTGTTTTTTACCTGGCCGCAAGTAAGCGACTCTTCTGCCGGCATTAAATGGTATGTTTCCAACGGCGCCGGTATGCTGCTGGAAGAAACCTTTAAAACAAAAGCGCTGCGTTCCAATTACTCCGTTTCTGTTCAAAACATTCGTCCGGAAAAAGTGCCTCAGGAAATTCGAAAATACTACTCTGTTCCATGGACAGTGGAATGCCGCATATTATACGAATCCGGCAAACGCTTAAGAACGCAATGGGTGTTTCAGGATGCCGCAAAAGTATCGCTGTTTATTGCGGTTATAGGCAACGACGGTTCAGGCTTTATTGAATGGTTTAACGACAAAGGTTTTGTTCAGGAAGAACAGCGGCTTGATGCAGACGGTTCAGGGTATTTTATATCCTATACATACAGAGACCAATATTTGTTAAAAGCGGAAGCCACCCTGGTCGAGGCCGTCAAAAAACCGGACGGCGATAAAGTTAAAAACGATAAAGATAAAACAAAAGAAGAAGAGCAAAAAAAACAAACGCCGGAAACAGAAAAAACCGTTTCTCAAACAGATACTAAAGATGCTTCCCCCCAAAACGAAGCGGCGGAGACCTCTGATACGGAAGCAGTTTCTGAACAGAAGGCCGCGCAAAACGCAAATGCCGCCGAACAAAAACCGCCTCCACCCCAGCCAAAAGCGTCAGAAAGAGCGCGTAAAACAGAAGGCCCCGCGGCATTTCCGGCATTTTTTGTGGCGGTTACAGGAAAAGAAGGTGAAAAACTTTGGACGGATAATTACCGCTACACCCGTTCACTTGGTCTTAGGGCAATAGAAAGGGTGTATCACAATCCAAAAGCGGAGCAAAAATTTGCGCGGACAACCTTCCCGCGGGTTGTTCCGGATGATTCACCGCGTAAAAAAGACTTTGTAAGTCCGGCAATTCCATTTTCTTCTGATTTTTTGCGCGATATTTACAAGGACGGCGCTGTAAAAATCAATTATAATACAGATTCAAGACGGCGAATTGTAAATGAAATGCGATTTGACGGCGAAGATAAATTACTCGGCGAATTTAATAATATATGGGAAGGCGACCGTCTTTCTAAAGTTACATGGAAAGGAGACGGTGAAGAGCGTGTTATAGAATTTAGATACAACCGTTCCGGCGAGCGTATAAGTGAACGTGATTATCGCAATGGGGTTCTTGAACGCTCTGTTACTATCAATAAAGATGAAGAAATTGAAGAACTGTATCTTTCAGGTGAAACAGCGTTACGCGCGATATGGAAAGACGGTAAAAAAATATCAGAGGAGCGTCTGCTTAACCGGACAAAATAATGAAAAATTTTTTTTCTAAATTAACAATATCCAATATTCGCTGGGTTATATTTATAGCGGCAAGGTCATTTTCCAAAAAACATTCTAAATCGCGGGCATCTTCCATGCTTTCAATATTTGAAATAGCCGCCGGCGCTCTGGCACTTACCGTTATTATCGCTGTTATGAATGGTTTTCAGCTTGGGTTTATAGAAAACATTTTGGAAATTTCATCGTACTATATACGAATTGATAATTTTCCCCGTGAATATATTTCCAAAATAGACGCTATAAAAAATATAAACGGCGTTACCGCGATTGACCCGTTTATAGAAACACAGGGAATTGTCAGCAGTAATTTTGAACTTACGCAGAGTGCGGTAGTTTTACGCGGACTTACCGAAAGCGCGTTTGAAGGCGATGCCGGATTAAAAAAACATCTCATTCCATTGTCAGGCAGCCTTAATTTAACCGGCGCAAATACAGTGCTGCTTGGTGCCGAACTTGCCATAAGGCTTGGCGTAGAAACAGGCGATGATATTGAATTTGTTTCTATAACAAATATTTTTTCTGCGGAAGATTCCGGCACGGTAAACAGTTTAAAAGTCAGCGGAATATTCCGTTCCGGCTACTACGAGTATGACGCAAGCTGGGGCTTTATAAATCTGGACGAAGCGCTTGAAATAGAGGGCGGAAAAGAAACCTGCACTTTAGGCATAAAACTAAAAAACCGTTTTGCAGATGCCGCAGCAATGTACGAAATACAGCAGGTGTTAAAATCAGTTTTTGGCGAATATGAATTTAACAAATACAATATAGAACTTACTTCATGGCGCGACTATAACAAATCGTTTTTTAACGCGCTGCGCACAGAAAAACTTTTAATGTTTGTACTTGTAGGACTGGTTTTTGTTGTTGTTGCCGTAAATATTTATCAATCGCAGCGGCGCAATGTGCTTGAACATAGCGAAGACATAGGGCTTTTGCGGGCAATAGGCGCGCACGATTTTTCAGTCCGATGGATATTCGCGTTAAAAGGGCTTATAATAGGATTTATAGGCGCTACAGGGGGCGTACTGCTGGCAATTCTTATTTCCACTCATATTCAGGAATTTTTTTTGTTTATGGAAGCATTTGTAAATACCGTGCTGCAAATTTTTTATATAATTTCAAGCGGAATTTTTTCCGGTACAGCCGGATTCTCGGTTTTTTCAAAAAAGATTTTTTATATTCAGGAGTACACCGCACGTTTGATTTTTCACGAAGTTGTAATTATTTATTTTTTTGCCGTGTTATCAGCATTTTTAGCCGCGTGGTTTGCGTCTGCACGTATAAGTAAAATTAAACCTTCAGAGGTATTGCGTTATGAATAATTGTATTGTAAATGTCAGTAATCTTATAAAGGACTATACAACCGGGCCGGAAGTGTTGCATATAATACGCGGCGCCACCTTTCAAATAGAACGCGGAATTTCCGTTTCTATTACAGGCGCTTCCGGTTCCGGCAAAAGCACACTGTTAAATATTTTGGGCGGTCTTGACCGGTTTAATTCCGGTGTTTGCGTTGTAGCCGGCATGAACTTGAGTAAATTGCCGGAAAGAGTTTTATCCGATTACCGCAGAAAAACTGTAGGGCTTGTGTTTCAGTTTCATTATCTTTTAAATGATTTTACCGCGCTGGAAAATGTTATGCTGCCTGCTTATATAGCCGGCGAAAACAAAAAAGATGCGTTAAAACGCGCGCGTATTTTGCTTGAAGAAGTGGGAATGTCAAGCCGGTTACAACATTACCCTGCAAAGCTTTCCGGCGGCGAAAGGCAGCGTGTCGCTGTAGCCCGTGCATTAATTAACAATCCTGAGCTTATTCTTGCCGATGAGCCCACAGGCAATCTTGATGATGAACATAGTAAAATAGTTACATCTCTTTTATATGAAAGCGCCGCAAAACACGGCACAACTTTAATTGTTGTAACACACGATGAAGAAGTTGCCGTACGCGCCCGTAAACGCTGGGTGCTGGTTGACGGCGTTATTAAAACTTTAAATTAGGCTGCCGTACCGTTGCTGTGCGGCGTGTGTGCGCGGTGCCAGGGCGCGGTTTGCGGCGTGTGTGTGCGCCCACTGCGGCTTCGCGCGGACGCGCATCCTGCGGTCTTAAAATCGCCATAACGACTATCCAAGTGTGCGCGGTAGATTATAAAACGGGGGAGCTAGACACCGGTTTTAATTCGCGTGGTCAAGAGTGCGAATATGCATATAAACTGTATTTTTTGATATGCCAAGCTCAAGCGATGTACGAGGTACGGCATTCTTTAATTTAAAAATTCCCTGATGATAAAGCCTTGTTATAATTTCTTTATTTTTTTGCGAAGCGCTTATAGATTCATCGGCAAGTACGCCGGCTTTAACTTTATCCAGTACGCGTTGTACAAGTTCTTCTGAATCGTTAATAAAATTTTCTGTAATAAATTCAGACGGGCTGGCAAGCGAAAAACTTTGCAGAATTGAACTAATCGGGCTGTCAATATAAAAATTTATGCAAAAAAGTCCAATCGCGCGTCCGCCTTCACCAAAAATTACCGCAGTTGACGATTTAACCGGTTTGCCGTATTTACTTGAAGAAAGATAGGTTGCATAGCCTTTTTCACCGCTTTCGTTGCGAATTTTTTCCAGCATAGAAAGGGCAAAATCAGTAATGGGCGCTCCCTCTTTACGGCCGGAATGGAAGCCGTTAACTATTTTAATTACCGAATGGTCAAGGTCGACAAGACTGTGCAAAACAAGCTCAAACGCCTCGCCGAGGTAAGCGGCGAGGGCGTCTATTAAATTTTTGTACGATTCCATGACAATGTCATCACTTGTCATATCTTTTTATGCTCAGAGATTATTTCTCAGTTAATTTCCCATTTTGAAAAATTCTGTTCGCCTGATTTAGATAGCGTTCAGGAATCTTAATACCACAACGTTCGGCCTCGTCCAGGTCAAGTAAAAAGTCTGACTCTGTAAACGGGTCCAAAAAGCGAACAGGAATTTCGGCAGGTTTTTTTCCGTCCAGAATTTGAATTATAACATCTCCTGCCGCCTGTCCAATATTGTAATAATTCCAGCCAAGCGCTATAAGCGCTCCGCCTTCCAAAACAGAAGTAACATCACACGAAAACAGCGGTTTTTTAGCGTTACGGCAAACCTGAATTAACGAAGGCAGCGCGCTAAAAATAGTGTTATCGTTAGTTATATAAACACCGTCTACACGTCCTATAATGGATTCTGCTGCCTGTGCCAGTTCAGACGAATTGGTAATTGCCTGAACCACAAGTTCAAGTCCAAGTTCGGCGCAAGCCGAGCGGACATCGCCAAGACTGGAAATAGAGTTGTCTTCGCTGCTTGTATATACGTAACCAAGCGTTTTTAAATTAACAATATCTTTGTAAATTTTAAGATGCGATATAATGGTTATCGCATCGGACACGCCTGTTACATTATTCTTGCCATGTTCAACAGTATCAACAAGTCCTGCGCCAAGAGGGTCGGTTATCGCGGCAAACACCACAGGCGTATCTTTAATATTATTTGCAAGCGCGATAGCCGTAGGAGTGGCAATTCCAACAGCTACGTCAACACGTTCATTTTGAAACTGCGCCGCAATCTGCGCAGCGGTGTTTACATCGCCATTGGCGTTTTGCAGGTCGAATTCAAATATGCGCCCGGAAGCATTTAGTTTGTCCAATATTCCACTTTCAACCGCGTCAAGCGCCGGATGAGACACAATTTTGGAAATGCCGACTTTTAGCCCTGAATTTTTTTTCTTTGCGCACGCCGTACCAAAAAGCAACACGCCGACCATAAGCGTAAATAATGCCGCGGCGCCAACCATTTTAATTTTCATAATTACTCCTTGTAATCCAAAAATCCAAGAAACGCCGGAAAGCCCTCATGCGTAACTCATCCGCTGTTTCTTCGGAGCAGGGGGGATTCGAACCCCCGGAACCCTCGCGAGCTCAATGGTTTTCGAAACCATCTCCTTAAACCACTCGGACACCGCTCCCTGCATTGTTATTCTAAAATACAGACATTTTTAATGTCAAGCGCCTGTTTGTTTCTGAATTTTACCACGCCCTATGCCCGCGTGAAGCGCGGCTCTCCACACCGAATACGACCGGTGTGGATGCCTATCTGCGCTTACCGCAGTTTATTCCGGCGATGGGAAGTTGGTCATTGTGCCTAAGCCTTCGCCCCAGTTGATTTCGGTGGAGATTTCGCCGAAGATGTTGCCGTAATACCAGCAGGCGGTTTGGACTTTTACGAAGTCGATGTATTCGAGGTTGGCGGGAGCGCCGTCCCGGCGGATGGCATCGGAAAGATAGAAATGCCCATTTTCGCGCCCTGTTGCCGCCGCGCCACGATTCATAGAATCCACATAACCCCAATCAAAAATCAGATCATAACTA
>JAIRPU010000082.1 GCA_031256815.1 Spirochaetaceae bacterium | reverse complement strand
TTTGTTTTTGCTTTAAGGCACGCCAAAAGATATTTGAAAATATCAACATAATTATTTAAAATTGAAATTGAAATTGAAAAGACAAGCGCTAAAAGCGGCGGCGTTTGCATAAACCGCCGCGCCGCAGTACCAGCTTCGCAAACAAGATGCCTTGCTTTTGCGGCTTCGCGGATACTTGGAAACAAGCGCCGCTTTTCGGTATAATATCTTAATGTTTGAAGAACCGGTATTTGAGATTGAGGGACGCTCTTTTGAAGAATGTCAGGCCAAGGCCATAATGAGAGGCGGTCCAAGGGCAACTGTCCTGCGCACCGATGTAATAAAAGTTCCAGTTTTTTTGGGATTGGGCAGGCGGGAAATCGTAAAAGCGAAATGTTACATAGCTCCACCGCCTTTAACAAGGCCGCTGAATATGGAAGAAGAGCGAAAAAAGATTCTTCAAACCGCGTCCGAAATTACAAAAAAAGACCCTCAAATAACTGAAATTCTTGATAAAATTCAAGAGATAAACATAAAAATCGATACAACCCAGAAACCGGAGGCCGCTTCGTTTGACCATCCGAATATAGAGAGTATAGCTGAATTGCTGGAAACAAATGACTTTTTGCCGGCGTTTAGAAAGAAAATCATGGAAAGATTGAAAGGCGCGCTAAGCATAGACAAGCTGGAAGACAGGCATGAACTTGAACAGCGCGCGCTTGAATTTATCGGCGAAACAATAAAAATATACGACCACGAAAAACCACGAAAGCTGCCAAGAATTATTGTGCTTATTGGCCCAACAGGCGTTGGAAAAACAACAACAATCGCAAAACTCGCCACTAAATTTATTATGGAAGACGGTTTTACGCCGGACCGTATAAGCCTTATTACAACAGACCATTACCGGCTTGCGGCATCGCAGCAGCTCGAAAAATACGCCGATATTCTTGGTTCGCCATTCGCGGCGCCTTCTTCAACGGACGAATTAAAAAAGGAACTTAGCTTACAGCGCGAAACTGCCGATATAATATTAGTAGACACGATGGGCAGAAGTCCTCGTGACTCTGTTGTGTTGGGGGAAATACTGGAAATGTTAAAGGTATGCGGCAGCGGGGCAGAATTGCATCTTACCCTTGCCGCCTCTACCAAAGCTGCGGACATTATTGACGCTACGGCGCAATTTGAACCGTTCCGCTATGAATCGGTAATTGTAACGAAGCTGGACGAAACAACCCGCGCAGGTAATGTTATAAGCGCATTGGCCGAGCGGGGCAAAAGCGTATCGTATATTACCGATGGCCAGGAAAGCACCCCGCATACAATGCATAAGGCGAATGTTATCAGACTGCTTATAAATCTTGAAGGTTTTGATGTAGACAGACGCCGTTTAGAGGAGTACTTCGATAATGGAAGACCAGGCTGAAAAATTACGCGAAATGATGCGCGCCCGCGCGGGCAGCGCCGATATTTCCACGCCGTCCAAGCCCAAGAAAAAAACCAGGATAATCACTGTGGCAAGCGGCAAAGGCGGGGTCGGCAAGACCAATATGTCTGTAAACATGGCGCTTGCATACGTGCGTCTTGGCAAAAAAGTAGTTGTTATGGATGCCGATTTAGGGCTTGCAAACGTCAATGTTATGGTCAAAATGATACCCAAATTCAGCCTTTACCATGTTATTCGCAAGCAAAAAACGATGAAGGAAATTACCGTAGAAACTGAATATGGTATTTCAATAGTACCGGGCGCTTCCGGCTTCTCTAAAATTGCCAATCTTTCTGAAGACGAAAGGCAAAATTTTATTGAAGAACTAAACACCCTGCAAAATGCGGATATTATCATTATTGACACAAGCGCCGGCGTTCATAGCAACGTTCTGGATTTTATAGCCGCGGCGGATGATGTTGTTATTATTACAACTCCTGAACCAACCGCCATAACGGATGCCTATGGACTTATCAAGATTATAGCCACAGAAATAGATAATCTGAACATGGGGCTAAAACTCGTTGTAAACAGCGTTCACAGTTACGCCGAAGCCAAAACCGTTGCCGACCGCATGACGACCATTGCAGGCCAGTTCCTCAATCTAAAACTTGAATATTTAGGCTGTGTTTTTGATGATAAATCTGTTGGACAGGCGGTTCTAAAACAAAAACCGTTTATGGTCGACTCTCCGCGCTGTGAGGCGTCAAAAAATGTTCAGCATATCGTTAACCGGCTTGAAAAAACCGATGTACGCGAAGGCGGCGGGTTTGGAACCATGGTTAAACGCCTGTTTGGAACATAAAAATCCGCTAAACGTTAAAATCGCAGGCGTAATTCATTAATAAAATCTTGTTTAACGCCGGTTTTTGAACGGCGCATATAGAATCGTCATTATTATAAAGATAGTTTTTATTGCGGGATTTTTATATAATTAAGATATGAAAAAGATACGGTTTGCGGAATTTGCGGCAATTACGGCGCTCATCTTTTTATGCACAAAAGATGCCGGCGCGCAGGTCGAAGGTTCAATCTTCGCTCCTTTTGTGTCGCATCTTGAAGCAAGAACTTCGCCGCCCTCATCCGTAAAACTTACATGGACAGATTCGCCAAGCGTTCGCGGCCCGGTATTCATTTATCGCGCTTTACACCCATTTAACGGAAAACCGCCGCGCGACACTCTTTGCGGAGAAGTAAAGTATGGCGAAAAAACATGGGTAGACAGCGCTCCGCATCAGGGGACTTTTTATTATTTTGTAGTAAGTTCTGACGAAAACGCTATGCCGTTTTTTATGATAGTGCCATTCAACAATATGGTTGAAATTCTTTTGGACAACACAAGCAGAATGGCGCAGGCAGCCGGTTTTTCCGCGCCTTTAAAAAATGCCGCGGAAATTCAGGTTAAGCCGCCACAGGAAGAAACAGAAGAAAGAAGAGAAGCGCCGGCGCTGGTTTTTAGCCCTCCGGCAGCGGTTACAGTCCGGCAAAAACAGGATACAGGCGTAACCTTACCGCAAACCGCTACAATAACGGGCATTTCGGCCATGCCGGACGGAGACAGGATACGGGTGTCTTTTGTGCAGCTTTTTCCGTCCAAAAATGCCGCTGTTTACAGAAACATAACGCCCATGACAAAGCCGGGCGACATTTTAAGCGCCGATGTTGTACATCTTCCGGGGGCGCGTTCCCCTGTGTTTGACAACGTAAAAACAGGAGTTCCATACTATTATGCGGTACTATACGATGAAGACATCCGCGCCGGCAATTTGCTTTTAATTCCCGGGCAAAACAGTACGGTTTACCCCGCGCTGCTATATCCGGCAAGAACACAGGAAATCGCCATTCCGAAGGCGGCGGCGGCATCTAAATTAAGTATTGAAGCCGAAGCGGCGCTTTCCAGAAAAGGGCTTCCGCCCGCTTATATGCCGCAGACAAGCGCGCAGGCGCCGCCGGTCTATTCGCAGCCGGGCAGGCCGGCGCAGCAGGGCATGACACAACCGGCCATATCCGGAAGCGCGTCTGCGCCTGTAAGCGTATATTTTTACATTCCCGAACCGCAGGTTTTTCAGCAGGATTTGCTTTTGTCGGATCCTTCCAGCGATGATTACAGACTTCAGTCTATCGTAAAAACTTCTTTTACATGGCGAAACTGGAATAAAGCGATTGCCGACTTGCAGGCTTTAATAGCCGCAAACACTTCCAGCCAGGTTGAAACACGCGCCCGTTTTTATCTTGGGCAGGCCTTTGTTTACACGGGGAACTATAACATGGCGCTTTTGGAATTTCGCGCGGTTCAGTCAAAACTGCCTGCCGAAACAAACCTCTGGCTACAGTTAAGTCAAAGTTATATTTCCGGCTCTCCGCAATGAGGCGTTTTTGTTATACCGGCTTTATTTTATTGCTTGCCTCCTGCGCCCCGAATTTTAGCGAGCGCAGCGCTTTTGTTTTTGGAACTATCTGCAGAATTCAAATTTACGAATCCGGCAAGGAATTTGTATTTGATAAGCTTTTTAAAAGAATGACAGAACTGGACGAGATTTTTAGCGCAAACCGCGAAGATTCAATTCTTTATGATATAAATAAAAACGCGGCCGCAGGCGAATTGCCCTTGCCGCCGGAACTTGCCGTTGTTTTATCGCGCGCGCTGGATTTTGCGGCGCTTTCCGCGGACAAAAATGGCCGCGCCGCTTTTGATCCCAGCATAGGCGTTTTGGTTAAAATCTGGAACATAGGCACAAAACAGGAACGAATCCCAACAAAAGAACAAATTAAAGCGGCGCTTGCTTTGGTTGACTGGCGCGCTGTTGAATTAAATAAAAGTTCAGGTACGGTAAAATTTGGCATGGAAGGAATGTCGCTCGACCTTGGCGCTATAGCGAAGGGTTATGCCGCAGACGAAGCGGTACAAATTTTACGGGAAAATGGCGTTAAATGCGCGCTTGTTGATTTTGGCGGCAATATTTATGCGCTTGGCAAAAAACGAGACGGCAGCGCATGGAAGATTGGAGTTCAAAATCCGAATGCCGAACGCGGCGAATATGTTGAAGTTGTCGAAGTTACCGACTCTTCTGTGGTAACTTCAGGCAACTACGAACGTTTTTTTGAAGAAGATGGAATTCGCTATCATCATATACTTTCAACAGAGACAGGTTTTCCTGTTTACAATGGGATTGTTTCTGTAACTGTAATCGCAAAAAACTCTATGGATGCGGACGCCCTTTCCACATCGCTTTTTGCTTTAGGTTTTGAACGCGGAGTTTCGCTTTTAAAAACAGTTAAAGACGCCAAAGCAATCTTCATTTTTGAAGATGGAAAAATAGTTAAAACCGGTGAATAATGCGCTGCCGGCGCAGTTAAACAATAGCGCCAAAGGCTAAGTCATGTCTGGCATACGCTCGGCAGGCGACACTATTTCTGTAACGCGAACGCCAAAGTTTTCGTCAATTACAACTACTTCGCCTTTGGCAATTAACTTGTGATTTACAAGAATATCTACAGGTTCACCGGCAAGCTTGTCCAGTTCTATTATTGTGCCTTCACCCATAAGTAAAATTTCTTTTATGAGTTTTCTGGTACGTCCAAGCTCAACGGTCATTTCCATGAACACGTCCATCAAAAGGCCGATGTTTCCCTGTTCCCGCGGAGAAGTGGCGGCGTTTAGGTTTGGGAATTGAACCCCCTGCATATTGGGCGGCATTCCATAACCGCCCTGAATTGCGCCGCCAGGCAAACCGGAAGCTGCCGCTCCGCCCTGTGCCGCGTTCTGCGGCGAAAGCGCTGCCGCTATCGTGTCCGCTACCTGCGCGCCAAAAACTTCCCACATTGTATGTTCGGTATCGCCAATCTTTATTTTGTAAGCGGCAACTGCAATATCCGGCGAAAGCGCAACCGTAGCCTTTGGCATATTGGCCGCTTCCGGTGAACCGGAAGCAATCGACTTGTTTCCGGTTTTGTTTGTAAGCGCCGTAATTTCTGTGCCGGACATTTGCGAAACTACTTCGCCTATTGTTGACATGGCAACGCCGTCAAGTTCGATGTTTTCTTCTTTGTTCATCAAACTGGCTATCGACTTTGCAAGGTCTTCGCCAAGCAAAAAACTGTGTTCGCCGGGGAAACCCGCCGTAAAATCAATTTTTACCGCTGTAACATTGTCTGGCAATTCCGCCAAAAAATTATCGCGGTTTGTCTTTTTAACAGCGGGCGCGGAAAAACTTACCGAGCCGCCTGTCATCATCGAAAGATTCGATGAAAGCGTCTCGACGTTTCCAGACAAAAAGGTTTCCAGCGATTTTGACGCATCCTGAGCGCTGCCGCCGGCCGCGCCGCCGTTAGCGCCGGCCTGCCCGCCTCCCGATAAAAGAGCGTCTATTTCGGCTTGAGAAAGAGCGCCGTCACTCATAATAAATCCTCCCCTTCGGATATAAACTCTTCAAGATCTTCCTGTTCAATATCCGCCATTTTTTTTATGATTTGTACTGCCATTTTTTTGCCTACAACACCCGGACGGCACTGAAATTTGGTCTTGTTACCCACATTTACAGAAAACGGGTCGCCTACACGAACATTGTAAAGCTGTATTACATCTCCTGCGCGCAGCGCAAGCACATCGCGTACAGGCACATGAATTTTGCCAACTTCCGCGGTTATACTTACATCGACGCTGTAGAGTTTATCTCTAAGCACGTTAACATTTTCTGTATTTGCCGTCTGCCGTGCCGAAGAATACCAGAATTGCGCGGAAAGTTTGCCTATTATTGGCTCTATCGTAAGATATGGAATACAGAAGTTCATCATTCCTTCTACTTCGCCTACTTTTGTTTCAAGAGTAACAAGTACAACCATTTCGGTTGGGGGAACAATCTGCGCAAACTGCGGGTTTGTATCTATTTGCCCAAGGCGCGGACGCAAATCAATTACCTGCGCCCATGCCTCGCGCATATTTCCCAGAATACGAACAATTATGCCTTCCATTACAGATTGTTCAATATCGGTAAGCTCATGCTGCTGTTTTGTTCCTTCGCCGGTGCCGCCAAAAAGGCGGTCAATTATAGAAAATGTAATTGCCGGGTCAATTTCCAATATTGAATTGCCTTTTAAGGGGTCCATGTTGATAATTGCAAGCGTTGTAGGAGTTGGTATGGAACGAATAAATTCTTCGTATGTAAGCTGGTCTACAGAGGCAACGTGTACATGCACCATGCTTCTTAAATTTGCCGAAAGCGCCGTAGTTGTAAGCCGCGCAAAAGTTTCGTGCATAATCTGCACGGTACGAATTTGCTCCTTTGAGAACTTATCCGGACGCTTAAAGTCGTAGATTTTTATTTTCCGGGTGTCGGCTGCAGGTTTGTAATTCTCTGTTTCCGACTCGCCGGCGTTAATAGCCGTTAAAAGCTGGTCAATTTCGTCCTGCGACAGAACTTCAGTCATAATTGTATATTATCATATTTATATTCACGGCGCAACTACCCGCAGGCTGATAAAAGTTATAAGGCCGGCATTTTTTATGAATATGGCGGCGTCTATGGCTCCACTTTTACCTTAATTTCAAGCTGAACCGTTTGAACAGGGAGGCTTTCGTTTTCGCGGTAAAGTTCAATTATAAGGTTAGCGCGTTCAAGTGAGGTGGTACCGGCGTTTTTAATGGCGCTTACCCTTACACGGTCGGCTACTTCAAAACGAACATGGTCTAATTCCAAAAAATTATCCTGATATATAATACCTGATGTATCTTTAAAATAGAATTTTTTTACTGTGGCGTTGGATGGAGAAAACGTCGGCGCAAGCCCTTCCGCAACAGAAAGCGGCGGACGGCCGTCTATATCGCTTGACGTATAACTCTTTATCGTAGCATTTGCAACATATTGTTTACTCGCTTCATTGGCGCTGCTAAGGATTATATTGTTATACTCACTAATAACTGTAGAAATCTGGGTGGCGTTCCAAACAACATTCATAAGAGGAATGTCAAAAAAATTAACATTATTCCAGTCAACTATAAATTTTGAAACTTCATGTCCGTTTCTTACTGTATATACGGCTCTTTTATTATCCGCGCCATTCCAGATTAATATATTAAAACCGCCCTTTTGCGTCTTGCTGCCACGATAGACAAGCTCGTTATGCAACATTCCGTCGTTTGAAAAATAATTGGGGTCTTCGTAAAATGTAACTATTCTGCGTAAAGGCAGGGACTCTCTGTAAAAAACCGCCGATATTGCGTTAAATTCTTTTTCGTGAGCCTCTGAAAAAAGCCGGAGAGAATCGTTTTCTTCGTTTATGGTAATAAAACGGTCGTGCGGGACAAGCCCGCTTATTGTTACAACGGTAAATCTGGCGTCTTTGTTTTGCGCGCCAAGCGCTATCGCTTTTTCCATGTTCCTTAAAACAGAGGTATTTGGCGGATAGCCCTGCTGCGCTTCTATAATTTTATAGTCACTTACAATAGAGTTGCTTTCGTCAAGCGTTCCGCTTATGTCTGCATTATCGGGATAGGGGACGCAGTGCAATGTTTCCGGAATTCCATTTGCTACCATGCTGCCGCCAAGATAGATTTCGATACTTCCGTCTGATATTTTTCTTATTTGTTTTATGCTTATTCCTTCCGTGTTCATATTAAATGAATGTTCTGTGCCGGAGCTGTCTTTCCAGATATAGGGGCTGGTTAGTTCGATTTTGCCTGTGGCGTCTTCTTCGATGTAAGGCACAACTGCCGCGCTGCAGCAAAGAATGAACACGCAGCACACGCCAATCCAGAACGTTAATTTTATGACACGCCCCATGGTTAAAATATTATAATATTTTAAAATATTGTCAATGCGTTTTTTAATCCGAAGGCGGATTTTACAC
>JAIRPU010000074.1 GCA_031256815.1 Spirochaetaceae bacterium | reverse complement strand
AAAAATCTATAAGATCTTTATTGCCTTTTATGCCCGCGCCGCAGGCGCGGGTGTCGCACGGCTGGCAAAAGCGCTCCGCGCTTTTCCGGCTGCCGATTGAGGCTGCCGCACACATCGACCGCGCCGCAGGCGGCCGCGCCTTTTTGCTGGCGGCGATATGCTTTGCCGTCAAAGCATATCGCCGCTTCCCAACCATGCCGCCTGAGGCGGCCTGTCAACAAAGGCCTGTTTTCCAAGCCCGCCCGCGAAGCGGGCGGGGCAGCCTACGGCTGCCGCAAACGCGCAAGCGATTGAAGCGGACTTTGCAAGCGAAGCGAAGCAAATTGTAGCGGAAAGCGCGTTTTTTGCCGGCCTGGATTAAGGCCGCCCGCTGCGCGGGCGGCGGCCGTTGTTCCGCGGTCTGCGCGTTGCGCATACCGCGGCAGGCGATAAGGCCGCGCGAAGCGCGGCCGCTGCCGGCAAAAATGCGCCCAAAATAATATACATGCATAGATTACCGCGCAGCTTCATCATTTTTCTCTAATTAGGAATTGCTGCGGCCTGTTTTAGAAAGATTGACATAACAGCGTAATTTAAATTATTCTGTCAAACAAATGATTACTGTATCTGTTCAGAATAATTTAAAACATATTTTATTATATTTTTTCGAACAAAAAACAGGCGGACAGGCAGCAACGCCCGTCCGCCGGACCGTCTGCGGTTTTTATACAGCGGGAGGACGGTTTTGACGTTTATCGATTTTGTTCCGGCGTTATACTATACGGCAATGATTGCCGTTTCTGTATATTTTTTGGCTATGTCAGCGTTCAATGTTATTGATATGTATCATAGAACATCGCCCCCTTCTGTTGAAGACGGCCCCTTTGTTTCTGTAATGATTCCTGCCCGTAACGAAGAAGAAAATATAGAACGCTGCATAAATTCACTTTTAAATCAAACTTACAATGATTACGAAATTCTCGTTATAAACGATAATTCAACCGACAGCACACAGCAAATTTTAGAACGGCTTGCCGCGGAAAATGAACGTGTTCACGTCTATAATGGCAAAGAACTTCCGCATAACTGGTTTGGCAAGCCATTTGCGCTGCAACAGCTAAGCGAAAAAGCAAAAGGCCAAATCTTTTTGTTTACAGACTCGGACACGGTTCACAACCGCGAAAGCGTTTCGTGGGCAGTAACAAATATGCAAACCAACAATGCCGATTTTATTTCCGGTTATGTAGGTCAAAAACTTGTAACATTTGGAGAGCGTATAACTGTGCCGGTAATCTTTTTTTTAACCGGTTTTGTTATTCCAATGTTTTTAAATAAAATTGTAAAATCCGGTTATTTTGCCGCTGCGGTGGGGCAATATATCGTAATAAAACGTGATGTATTTTTGGCAAGCGGCGGATTTGAACCAATTAAAAAGAAAACAAGCGAAGATATTTACATGGCGCGCTATATAAAAAGCCGCGGATATAAAACAGAATTTCTTGATATAACAGACCAGGTTTCGTGCCGTATGTATAAAAGCTGTTTTGAAGGCGTATGCGGTATAGGCAAAAATATTTACGATTTTCTTGGAAAAAATCCGGCTTTGCTGCTTATGATTGCGGCGCTTATCTTTTTATTTTTCTTTTTGCCATTTCCGCTTTTAATAAAATCCATAGTAACAGACAATGTATTTCTGCCGCAGCTAATAGCAGTTAATATTCTTTTTACGCTTACATGGACTGTGCTTTTTCTTGGACGCAAAATTAAATGGTATAACGCTTTTTTATGGCCATTTTTGTACTGCACCCTTTTCTATATGGTGATTTGGTCATTTTACCGCACCGTAACCGGGCGCGGTTTTTTTTGGAAAGGGCGCGTTGTAACCTGAATGGCATACAAACGGGGCGCTCCATTAATTAATCTTTCGCGTTTTTTCCGTATAGCATCGGCAGTAGTTTTTTATTTTACCTTCTGTATAGCAATGACAGTCTGCGTATTGCTTTATTCTGTGCGTTATATAAATAAAAAACTGCTGCTGCGCTTTAAAGGCAGCGCGATTCTCGTTTCAAACCACACATCGCTTTTGGACCCTGTAATGATAACAGGCGCTGTTTTTCCGCGGCTGCTATACGAAACAATGCTTGAAGCCACTGTTGAAACACCAGTTTTTGGCACGTTTACACGGCTTTTGGGCGGAGTTCCGCTGCCGGCAGGGGTACGCGGACTGGAAAAAATTTTACAAACCGCGCCGGACGCTTTTCGTTACAGATCTTTTTTGCATTTTTATTCTGAAGGTGAATGTTTTTTGTATAATCAAAAAATAATGCCATTTAAACCGGGCGCGTTTTATTTGGCGGCAAGCCTTAACATTCCTGTTATTCCGGTTGTAAACGTGCTTGAAGAAGGATTTTTTGCAAAAGGCCATTTTTTTGCGCGCCGTTTTCCAAAAGCGCGTTATGTCGTGCTTAACCCTGTAGCCCCTTCCGCTTATGTCCGTTATAAAGAAGACGGCTCTCCAGAAAAAAAGTCTGTAACTGAATTTTCAGAAGCGGTACGTTCAATAATGCAAAACGAAATCGATTCGCGCCGCGCAAAAAACCCGCGCTGCGGAACAATGGCTTACTACAAAGGTCAAATGCCGCGAATAAAAGGTTTAAACGATGATGGTTGAATATCAAAACTTTAGCGCTGTATTTGGACATGGAACAAACGCAAAAGAGGTTGTTCATCAAATAAATTTTAGCGTGGACAAAGGTGAATTTGTCGCGCTTGTAGGCGAATCGGGCAGCGGTAAAACCGTTACCGCACAGGCGCTGTTAAGGCTTCATGATGAATCTTTTTTGTCTTATCCGCAAAGCCGTATTCTTTTTGAAGGACGCGATATACTGCGCATGAATAATGAATCGCTGCGGGCGCTGCGCGGACGTGAAATAGGCATTGTCTTTCAGGAACCAATGTCCAGCCTTAACCCGCTGCACCGAATAGGCGCGCAGCTTTCCGAAGCGCTGCTTACGCACGAAAGCGTTTCGCATAAACAGGCAAGACTGCGTGTTATAGAAAACCTTGAATGTGCAGGATTTAAAAATGCGGAAAAACGGTTTTCGAGCTTTCCATACGAACTTTCCGGCGGTGAACGGCAGCGGGTTATGATAGCAATGGCGCTTATAAACAGGCCAAAACTGCTTATTGCCGACGAACCTACAACAGCGCTTGATGTTACAATTCAGGCGCAAATACTGGAACTTTTAAAAAAATTGCAAAGCGACATAGGACTTTCTGTTCTGTTTATTACTCACGACTTAAGCATTGTCAGGCGCATAGCCAGCCGTGTCGCCGTTATGCAAAACGGGCTTATTGTTGAAGACGCGGATACAGATTCAATTTTTTCGCACCCCAAAAATGAATACACCAGCCTTCTTTTGAACGCGGCGAGCAGCACTCCGCCGCCGGCTTTAAGCGACGATTCCAAAGTTCTTTTAAGCGTGGAAAATTTAAAAGTTCACTTTCCAATAAAAAAGGGGATTTTCAGGCGCACCGCAGGGTATATAAAAGCGCTTGACGGCGTTGACTTTACGCTTAAACGCGGCGAAACGCTGGGAATTGCCGGTGAATCGGGCAGCGGCAAAAGCACCCTCGGCAAAGCGCTTTTAAGGCTTATTGCTTCGGAAGGCAGAATCGTTTTTGACGGAATTGAAATTAGCGCGTTAAAAGAGAGCGCGCTTCGTGTTTTGCGTCCTAAAATGCAGATAATTTTTCAAGACCCATACGGCTCTCTTTCGCCTGTTATGACGGTACGCAATATCGTAGGAGAGGGGCTTATGGTTCACCAGGGCGCTTCCCTTATTCAGCGCGAACCGCGTGTTATAGCGGCGCTTGCCGAAACAGGCATGAACGACAGCTCGATTTTAGACCGCTATCCGCACGAATTTTCAGGCGGGCAAAGACAGCGCATAGCGATTGCGCGCAGCCTTATTCTGGAACCGGCGCTGCTTGTACTTGATGAGCCTACATCCAGCCTTGACCGAACCACTCAGGTACAGGTAATTGAACTATTGCTTAAATTGCAAAAAAGCCGCTCTCTTTCCTACATTTTTATTAGCCACGATTTGCGTGTGCTTCGCTCGCTTTGCCATAACATTATTATTATGAAAGAAGGACGAATCGTGGAATCCGGCAAGGCGGACGAAGTCTGGGCTTCGCCAAAGCAGCCTTATACAAAAACACTGCTTGCCGCTGCCGGCTAAAACGAAAATGGCAGTTTCCCCTGGGCGTCTATTGTTCCGCAAATAACCGAAAAACCGGCAAGCAGAGAACCCCAAGAGTCGTTATAAACGGCAATTTTTGCATCAACCCAATCTATTTGATTTAAATTTGAAGGACTAAGCACGGAAAGCACAATAACCCGTTTGCCAAGACCGCGAAATGCGTTAAGCATATCAAGGTCATCTTTCTTTTCTAAATAGAACAAAATTACAGAACATTCCCGCGCCATATTTAAAACCGCGCCCCTCTGCATTGCGTTCCACCATGCCCGCGGAGCGCCAGGATATGCAATCCTTCCCGCCTTAAAAAAATTCTGCACCCTTTGGTCGTCTGTTTCTCCGGCGTTTCCGGCGACAAGCAGGACTTTTCCCGCCTTTGACGCAGGCAGCGGAATGACGCCTTCTTTTGCGCCAACTACCGTTACACTGCGAGCCGATAAATCCAAAAAAAACGAAGCGCCTTCTTTATCGGGCAGTCCGGTTTCTATAAGAGCAGGATTTGGAACAGAGCGCGCCGCGTTTGGCCCGCGCAAATATTTAAGTTTTGTTTCCAGTACGCGCAGCGCGGCGCGGCGCGTTTTTTCGCGGAAATTGCCGTCATTTCGCATTGAATCTACAAGCGCCGTCCAAACCGGCGCGTCCAGCGAAGGCGTTTGCGAAATCATTATTATATCATTGCCCGCCAAAATCGCTGTTTTTGCCGCCTGTGAAAGGCTGCCCGCGCCGGCAGTTGCGCCGTTCATTGCAAGGTCGTCTGTAACTATAAGCCCCTTAAAACCGATTCTTTCGCGCAGCACCTCATTCAAAAAATAAGACGAAAGCGAAGCCGGTTCGCGCCCTGCTTTTGTTTTTGGAAAAGCAATATGCCCGCTCATTATCGCCGGAATCCCCGCTTTTGCAAGCATCCTGTAAGGGATAAGCTCCCGCTTCCAAAGTGTTTCAAAATCAACATTGATAAATGGCAAAACGCCGTGCGAATCCAGCGCCGTATCGCCATGCCCTGGAAAGTGCTTTGCCGTTGGAATAATTCCGGCGGCAAGCTGCCCGCGGGCAAACGCCTCGCCAAAAATTCCTGCCTTAACAGGGTCGTCTCCAAAAGACCTGGGGCCTATTAGCAGCGAATCGTGGTTTGTAAAAAGATCAACACTTGGCGCAAAATTCATGTTAATACCAAGCAGGGCAAGCTCGCGTCCAATGTAATATCCTGAACGGTAAGCGTCTTCCGGAAATCCTGACGCGCCAATAGCCATAGCACCGGGCGTTTTTGAAGAGTCGCCCCTTACATGACGGACAAGGCCCCCCTCCTGGTCGGTGGCAACAAGCAGCGGAATACCGGATTCAAGAGCCAATTTTTGAAAATTGCCGATGTTTTTGGCAAGAAACTTTACGTCATTTGTATTCCAGCCAAAAACTTTTACAGCGCCAATACGCCGTTTTTTAATCCATTCCAGAATTAATTCTGAGGGACTGCCGTTTGAATCGCGCCAGCCCAGCATAAAAGTCTGCGCAAGCGCTTCTTCATCGCTCATTTCAGAAAGCATGGCGCGGGCAAGTTCTTCCGGCGGAAGTTCATCATTAAAACGCGCTCCGGTAAGCGCCAAACAAAATGCGGCCAAAAATACAACCCTTATACAAGCCGCGCTTAAATTAAACCGGACAAAATTACTAAACACCAACTAAATGTAACGGCGCAACCAACGGCAGTCTAGCGGGTAAACAGCGGCCTCTGCCTGCTTGTCCAATCGTTTAATATATATACTTTCGTTTGTGTTTCTTGCATAACCGTATATTTTGCCATCGCTTGATTTAGCAAAGTTATACAATTCCGAGCCATAATCATTTTCGCTGACATATTTACCGCTGCCTGTTATTTGGTCTCCATTGTCTAATCCTTCATATTTTTCCATCCAGCCTATACGGCAAAACATAATTCGTTGATTCTCCATTTATGCCTCCTTATTGCTTTTTAATGTGAAATGCATCAAGTAAAGGCCTGACATAGCCATTATGCTGACGATATGTGTTATAGAGAAATAAGAGGCGGCCATCATCACGAACAACTTTTACCTGTTCATACTTGCCCGCGAATATCAGGAAGAAAAAAAAGCCCGCAAAGATAGTTAAGTATGGCAGATAAAATTTATTTGGGATTTCTTAGGTAAAATATTCACGCCTTATTGCTTTTCCGCAAGGTTATGTTTCGGAGATTGAAACCGGCGGTAAACCGGTAAATGGATAAAAATGATGAAGCGCCGCGCCGGTTTGTGATGCCGCCCAAAAACATTGTCGCAGCAGGCCAACGGCTGTAAACCGTCCCCTACCAAACTTTTTGAGAATCAGGTTTGGTTACCGTTACATCGTCTCCTGACGGCTCAATGACAAAAAAACCTTTTGATAGCGCGTATTGTTTGTTGCTTTTGTCGGTTATTGTGGCGGCGATTGCGCCCAGAAAATGCCGCTTATCGCCATGTTCATCGGCATATTGGCGTACTTTGTCCATACGCGCCAAATGCTCGTCTATGTCATCACGGCGAAGCGTGGTTTTTACTTCCACTACCATAGCCAGTTCGCCGTTTTCCAGAAGACCGTCAATTTGAGTGTAGATACTGCCTTCGACCGCCCATTTTACGGTAGTTACCCTGTCGAATGTAAAACCGAATTGTTTGAACTTGCCTGGCAAACCCGGCGTCATGATGTGTTCAACCAGAGACCCCAGCGTATTGCTTATGCCGCTGATATTCCGTTGGGTATCTTTTATAGCTTTTTCGGTCTCTTTTATGGCTTTTTCCATATCACGGTGCGCCGATCGCTGAGCCTTTTCGAATTCCTCATGAGCCTTGCCTATTCTGTCAATGGTTGCCCATACATCGTCCAGCGTTACCTTTTTGGCTGTTTTTGCGGC
>JAIRPU010000038.1 GCA_031256815.1 Spirochaetaceae bacterium | reverse complement strand
CCTTATTGCCGGTCGGCGGAGGCTGCGCCCGAAAGGGCGTAGATGACTACGGCCGGCACGCGCCTGCCGGGCGCGTGCCGCCGGCAAACGACAGCCGCCCGCCTGCGGCGGTTATGGGATGTGGAGCGGCGGTGTGCTTTGCATACCGCCCTCAGCGCCGCGAAGCGGCGGGCGCGGGAACACATGGCGTGCGAAACCGCGCTTGCGGTTTCGCACTCTGCCGGTTGCGGCCGCGAAGCGGCGGCCGCGCTTCGCGCGGCCTTATCGCCGGTCGGCGGAGGCTGCGGGCGCGGACAGCTGCCTGCGGCAAACGGTTATATGCCAAAAAAACGGTTTGCGTTATCCCAAAGCAGCTGAGCGGTTTCTTCTTCAGTTTTACCAAGCAGATACGCCATGTGAGCCGCCGTTATTGGCAGGTATTTTGGCATATTCCGTTTGCCGCGAAATTCCGCAGGCACCATAAACGGGCTTTCTGATTCTATAAGAATACGGTCAACCGGAAGCGTTTGTACTGTTTCGTGCAGGTTTTTTGCGTTTTTATAGGTTAGATTTCCGGCAAAAGAAAAATAGAGGTTAAGTTTTGCCGCTTTTTTAGCGTATTCCGCCGTCTCTGAATAACAATGAAGAACCCCTCCCTTTGGCGGGAGTCTGTCGCGCAAAATATCCAGAACGTCGCGCCCTGCGTCCCGGTTATGAATAATCACAGGCAAATCAAGCCGTGTAGCCAGGTCGAGCTGTTGAATAAAAAGTTCAATTTGAGCGGTTTTATCACCAAATTTGTGGTAATAATCAAGTCCTATTTCGCCTATGGCAATAACACGCGGAAGCTGGGTGTTTTGTTTTATAACAGCAAGCCAGTTTTTACCTGGATTTTGAACTTCGGACGGGGAAACGCCCGTTGCAAAATATACATTTGAAGCGGTTTTTAAGTTGCCATAAACCCGTGAAAAATCGATAAGGTTGTTACAAATCGAAAGTATACGCGCCACTCCGGCCTGCCGCGCCTCTTGAGTAATGAGGAGCTGCTTTATAGGGTCTTCATCAATAAGCCCTATATGGGCATGAGTATCAAAATATTGCATATTTATCCTTGACACCGCCCTAACAAGGGCGTCTCTTCGCATACAAGAAGCAAGTTGATTATAACAAATTAACATATCCTTGTCAAGCAAATTGTACACACTTTCAGGGCAATAGCATTTAGCGGTTTTTTAGTATTTTGGACGCTTTTTTGCTTTAGAATTTATGTTGAAACATTCGCCGGAGTTTGATAGTATAAATGTCATTGAGGGGATGAAACGTGTCCAATTACAGCGGAATACAAAAAGAAGAAACCCTAAAAAGCCTTGTCTACCAGGACTATTTCTCAAAATTCGGCTATGAACCAAATATTGACAACATGGATTTTGTTGTTACAGACAAAAAATCACGGGATAATTTGCTTTTGCCTCAGAATATCCGCGAGGTAAAGGGAAGTTTTTTTACGCCGGCAATCTGGGCGGATAAATCGAAGGAGTATTTGGCCGCTGTTTTTGGCGCGGACTGGCAGGACGAATACTATATCTGGGACTGCGCGGCGGGAACTGGCAATCTGCTTGCGGGATTGAAAAACAAATACAATGTGTGGGCCAGCGATATTGACGCGGGCAATATCGCGACTATTCAAAGCCTAATCGCCACGGACGAAAATTCAAATCTGCTGCCAGCCCATGTGTTCCGCTTTGATTTTTTGAATGACAGTTTTGACAAACTGCCTGAAGAATTGCAAAAAATAATCAACGATAAAGAAAAGCGAAAGAAACTGATAGTGTATATCAATCCGCCTTACGCGGAAGCGACGAGCGCGAAAACGGTAAAAGGCACATGGCAGCATAAAGCGGAAGTTTCTACTGCGCATTGCGCTCATGCCGAATACAAAGACGCGCTCGGGAAAGCCGCAAATGAACTCTTTTCGCTTTTTATAATGCGTATAGCGGATAGAATACCCGGTTCATATTTGGCGATGTTTTCAAAATTAAAATATGTTAATTCATCTAACTTTTCCAGATTCCGCGCCAATTTTTCGGCGCAATTCAAAAAAGGATTTATATGCCCCTCATTCACTTTTGATAATGTAAGCGGTAAATTTCCAATAGGCTTTTTGATTTGGCAATTATCCTACAATGGATATGATTTCAAATTTCCTAAATCTGTCAAATTGGATGTGTTTAACGCCGGTGGAAAACGCGCCGCCAAAAAAAAAGGGTTTTACAATAAGCAAAAACATATCAATGCGTGGCTCAAACAATATGATGCTAATAAAGATTCTATAGGCATTTTGAATTATCGTGGTTCTGATTTTCAACAACAAAAAGTGGTGTATATTGCAAACAAAGGTTCAATAGCACTTACTCATTTTTTTATTTGTTATAATAATTTAAATATAGCTTGTATTTATTATGCAGTTCGTCATTGCATAACACCTACATGGCTTAACGACCGCGACCAGTTTTTATATCCAAATGACGGCTTTGAAAAAGATGATGAATTCAAAAATGATTGTTTGATATACACTTTGTTCAGCAATAACATTTCCGGCAAGTATGGCGTAAATCATTGGATACCTTTTACCGAAGCGGAAGTTGACGCAAAAGAAAAGTTTGAAAGCAATTTTATGAATCAGTTTTTGGTTTCTGGCTGCCGGAAACCAACAGCCGAAGCAGCCGCCGTTCTATCCGCCGGTCTGGAACTCTGGCGTTACTATCACTCAAAAATAAAAAATAACAAAACCGCCCCGGTAAACGCCTCGTTCTACGACATCCGCGAATTCTTTCAGGGGCGCAAAGACTCAGGCGCAATGAATTCAAAGTCCGCTGACGAAACCTACAACGCGCTAATCGGCAAAGTGCGTGACGCGCAAAAAACATTGGCGGCAAAGATAGCGCCGAAAGTATACGAATACGGTTTTTTGCGGGAATAGGGATAATTTGCAAAACATTCCGATTGTATCTGATTGTATCTGAGATGTTGTTGCAGTTGCGCTAAAGGGAAGCTGTAGATTTTCAGTGGCGCAAAGAAAGCGCGGGCTGCCTTAAAAAACGCCTGTAAAATGATAAAACCTGTTGCAAACAAACTTGAACAATGATATAGTAACTATCAAGAGGCGCGCATGAAAAATAATCCGGTCGTTTATATTCCAGTAGGGGAGATTGCATACAGCGCCGCTCCAACGTTTGAATTCCACATAAACAACGAAGTCCGCAAGGCGTGCAGGCTTGAATCGCCGTTGTTTCAAATTACGGGTAATGTTATAATTGCCGACTTTAAAGAAGTGCGAATGCTTGCCGCGCGGTTTAACGACCTGGTTGACGCGGCGCGCCATCCGGAAAAAGCGGTGCGCGCCGGCGAGCTTAACGCCATGGGGCTTATCGACGAAATATTGCATTTTATGGTGGGACTTTACAAACAAGAGCTTGGCGTAGATGTCTTTGGCGCTTTGCTAACACGGCTGGAAGCGGCATTTGGCGAAAAAGCGTCCGGCGAAATGCTAAACGAATTTTGTAAAGACTTTCCGCCACGCGCCGTTTACGAAGGCAAAGAACGGACGGAAGATTACCTTCGCGGTAAAGAAGCCGGCGTGCCCCACAACGAAATGGCGCTGGAAGAGCTGCTCTTGCTCGCTATTGCAAACCTTAATCCGGCATTTAAGCCGTTTTTGTTCCTGTTTGATGACGCAAATTTGGCAAAACGCACGGTATACACCAAAGCTATCGAAGAAATAAAATCGTGTCTTGCGGAACTTCCAGCTTTCGGCCCGGACGGGCAGAATCTTTGGGATTTGCTCCGCGCTCCGGCAATTGCCTGCCCGGATTCGCTTGCCGCGCAGCTCCGCTGGATACGCGAGCGCTGGGGGCGTTTTCTGGGCGCGTTTCTTGCGCGGCTTCTTACAAGTCTTGATGTTATTGCCGAAGAAGAAAAACCGCATTGGCATGGCGCTCCCGGCCCCACGGAAGTTTACGACTTTGGTTATCTTCAAAATGAATATGAAAAATTCAGCCAGGATGAAGAATGGATGCCGCGAACAATACTCATGGCAAAGTCCACGCTGGTCTGGCTTTATCAGCTTTCAAAAAAATACAAACGCGAAATTACGCGGCTTGACCAAATCCCCGATGAAGAAATTGACGAACTTTCGGCAAGCGGTTTTACCGGTTTATGGTTGATAGGTTTGTGGGAGAGGAGCAATGCGTCAAGAACAATTAAACAGTGGAAGGGAAACCCCGAAGCGGCGGCAAGCGCGTACAGCCTTTACGATTACGACATAGCTCACGAGCTTGGCGGCTGGATGGCGCTTGCAGACCTCCGCGGGCGCTGCGCAAGGCGCGGCATACGGCTTGGCTCGGACATGGTTCCAAATCATACAGGGCTGGATTCAAGATGGATTATTGAACATCCAGACCGTTTTCTTCAGCTTGATTTCCCGCCATACCCGCAGTATCAGTATAATTCCGGCAATTTATCCAATCATCCTGATATTGTCGTGCAGATAGAAGACCATTACTACAATAATTCCGATTGCGCCGTAGTGTTTCATCATTACGACCGCCGGAACGACCGGCACCGTTACATTTATCACGGCAACGACGGTACTTCGATGCCATGGAACGATACGGCGCAGATAGATTTTTTGAATCCTGAAGCGCGCGAGGCGGTAATACGAACAATAGTCGGCGTATGCCGCCAGTTTCCGATAGTGCGCTTTGATGCGGCAATGACGCTTGCAAAACGCCATATTCAAAGGCTTTGGTATCCGGAGCCTGGTCATGGCGGCGATATAGCAAGCCGCTCGGAACACGCTATTTCGACTGCGGAATTCAACAAGCGCATACCAAATGAATTCTGGCGCGAAGTTGTAGACCGCTGCGCGGCAGAAGCGCCGCACACGCTGCTGCTTGCCGAGGCGTTTTGGATGATGGAAGGCTATTTTGTTCGCACACTGGGAATGCATCGTGTATACAATTCGGCGTTTATGAATATGCTAAAAAAAGAAGAAAACTCTAAGTACCGCGCAACCATAAAAAACACCCTGGAATTTGACCCAGAAATTCTAAAACGCTTTGTAAACTTTATGAATAATCCGGACGAAGAAACGGCGGTGGCGCAGTTTGGCAAAGGCGATAAATACTTTGGAATTTGTACGCTAATGGTAACCATGCCTGGGCTTCCCATGTTCGGACACGGGCAAATCGAAGGTTTTGAAGAAAAATACGGAATGGAATACCGGCGCGCCTATCGCGATGAAATTCCAGACACTTATCTTGTTGAGCGTCATAAACGCGAAATATTCCCGCTCATGAAAAGGCGCATGATTTTTTCAGGAAGCGTTAATTTTTGTTTGTTCGATTTTATCGCTCCGGAAGGTCATGTAAACGAAAATGTATTTGCCTATACAAACAGGCTGGAAATGGACAGGGCGCTTGTGTTCTACAATAATTTTTGGGAGAGGGCAAGCGGCTGGATAAAAGAAGGTTCGGTTAATATCCCACAAAAAGACGGCAGTTTTAAGCACGACAGCATCGCGTCCGCGCTTTTACTGCGCAACGACAGCGCGTGTTTTGCGCTGCTCCACGAACAGCACGAAAACCGCTGGTACATAAGGTCGAGCAAGGCGCTTTACGAGAAGGGGCTTTTTGTCATCTTGAATGGTTACCAGGCACAGGTATATATTGATATTCGTGAAGTTGAAGACAGTCCACAAAAACCCTGGGCGCGGCTTCATCACATACTAAACGGCGCTTCTATGAAAGCGCCTGAGGAGGCATTACAAGATATGGTTTTGGACGAAGTATACGCGCCGTTTTGGGCGCTGTTCTCGAAAGAAAGGATTGAAGAGGCGCATAAGCTGCTTTCGGGCGCAAAGTTAAACGATGATGCGTTTAAAAAAGCGCTTTTGGATTTTGTTACGGCCGGCCAGCGTTTTATTAAAGAGGGCGATTACGAGCCGTTTAAGCCTGCAAAAAAACGCAAAGCGGCAGAGGCGAAAGAGGCTGTTAATGTTTGCATAAACACGCTTTGCGCTTATGCGGCGGCGCTTAAAGAGATTAAGGCGTTAAAGTCGGAATTTGCAAAAGGCGTTTCTGCATACTTTGCCGGCGGGCAGGAGCTTGCCGCTTTCCTTTACGGCTATGCCGTGTTTCAAGCGGTGGGCGTTATAGTTGGCGAAGGCGCGGATGGCGCGGATACGGTTGGGCTTTGCCAGCACTGGGGGCTTGACCGCAAATTCCGCGAGGCCTGCGAAGCTAATGGCATTGAAGGCGCTAAAGCTTACCGTGTTGTAGAAATTGCCAAGGCGGTGCTGCGCCGCGTCAGCCCTGCCGCAAATGGAGCCGGCGCAAAACCAATATGGAAAAGCGCAAAAGCGGTAACACCTGCGCAATGCGTTGTTGAATGTTACGAAGACGAAGACTTTAAGCGTATTCTTGGAATAAACATTTGGGAAGGCGCCGTTTACTTTAATAAAGAGAGTTTTGGAGAGGCGCTGTTCTTTAGCGCGGTATTCGCCGCGCAGTATTCCGGCGGCGCAAAGGCCGAAACTTTTGTTCAGGAGTTAAGCCGCGCAGAATCCGCGTCCGGTTACAGAATTGAGGCGTTAATAGATTCTTTGGGCGCGGCCGGTGGAAAAAAATCAGGGGCGGCAAAATCCGATTCCGGCGCAAAAAGCGCTTCTTCCACAAAAACCGCTTCCGGCGCAAAGTCCGGCACGGCGAAGAAAAGCGGCGGTAAAAAACAGGCTTAGCTAAAATTAATGATGCGCTTGACAAATGGCAGTGCATAAATTATTATAGCTAATCGTTGATAGGAGTAGATTGTGTCGTCGAGCATTGGCATAAAAATTGCAAACGGTGAATTTTACCCGATACTCTCTGAGAATAAGCCGGCAAAAAAACGAATGGTGCTTACCACTGTTCATGATGGGCAAAAGAGCGTTCAAATTGACCTTTACCGTAGCGAAGCGCGGGGTATGTCCGACGCGCAATATATTGGCAGTCTTGTTGTAGAAAAAATAAAAAACAAAAAGAAAGGCGAAGCTTCCGTTGAGCTTATAGTAGCAAGGGATAATGCGGGTGAGATTTTTGCAGAAGCAAAAGACCTTGACAATCCAAAATCGGCGGAAAACGCAAAACTTTCTGTATCGCTTGCCTCTATGGAAGGCAATGCGGATATTGATTTTTCAAACATTGGTTTGGGCGACAGCGAATCTGTAACTGATGTTATGATTCAAAAAAACAAAACGTCTAAGCTGCCATTGATATTGGCGGTTACCGTTTTGGGGCTTATTATCGTTGCTTTTGCCGTTTGGTGGTTTGCGTTTGGCGGCGCTCAAATGGTATTAAAAGGCGGCAGCGAAAGCATAAGCATATTTGAAGCGTTAAAAGAAAAAGAAACTCCTCCGCCTGCGCCGCAGATTGCGGAGGTTCAGCCTCCGGTTGCAGAAATGCAGCCTCCCGTTGCGGAAACTCCGCCGGCAGAGCCGGTTATGGAGCCTCCTGCTGTGGAGCAGGAAGTTAGCCTTACGCCGCCGCCTGTTGTTGAAACTCCTCCGCCTGTTGCCCAGGAAGCGGCGCCGGTAATTTCCGAGCCGCCGCCTGCAGTTGTTGAAGCGCCTGTTGCCGTAAGCCGTCAACGCGCTCCGGTTTGGTCGTTTAAAGTACCAGACCCTTTTCCGGAAGACGGAGTTGATTATCAGGTGCGCTGGGGCGATACCCTTTGGGATATATCTCATGTTTTCTATCGCACCCCATGGCGGTATAAGTACATAGCGGATTTTAATGCCATAGAAAATCCCAATCGCATAGTATCCGGCGATTGGCTTGTTGTTCCTCGCTTGTAGTGCGGCTGCGCTTTTTTCTATTATTTATTAGTTTTATAGCGGCATCGTGCAATGCGCAAAGTGTGCTTAACCTTTCGCGGCGCGAAGCGGAAAAGCGCATAGCCGCAGGAAATGTAGACTTTATAATATCCGCAAACACAGGACGAATGGGAGAGATTGGCCGGATAGATGCCTCCGCCCCATTTTATGCGGCCTTGCACCTTGGCGAAGATAGTTCAGACGAAGCGCGCGAAAAAAAGATTGCGCTTTTTCGTGAGGCGCTTAAAAGCCCCCTTGTTCGTGAGGCGGCGCTTGAAAAATTAATTTCTTTAGACGGCGATGCCGCTTTAGCGCTTTTTTCCAGAGGCGTTTTGAGAGAAAACGGTTCCGTATGGATTAACGCTTTTAGACAGCTTGCCACATACAAACTTCTTGCCGCGGTTGGCAAAACTGAGCCAAGCGCAGAATTAAAACGTTTTTTTTTTAATGAACCGCTTGGAGATGTCCATAAATGGCTTTGGAAAAAACTTCGCGAAACCTTTGAGGAAGAAAACAATAATTTTCTTAAAATTACAGAAAATGACACTCAGCAGGCCGCTGCCCTTGAACAGTCCGCGGCTGGACAGCCCCCGACTGAAAAGTCCGCGACTGAACAGCCCAGGGCTGGACAAGCTCCCGCTGGGTCTCCAAAGGCTGAACAGCCCCAGGCTGGACAAGCTATTGTTGAGCTAACCGCGTCTGGCGATGTAGAGCTTAAAGAGCAGCCTTTACAGCGGGAACTGAAACTTCCGGCAGCGTTTGAACTTATAGAAGGCCGTTTTCTTGTTGCCGCATCGGATTATGGCGCGGCGTTCCGTGCGTTTCGCCGTGGTTTTAAAGATGAACGCGACGCTTTTTTGGAAAACGGCGAGCTTTTAAGCGACTTTGGACGGGCATTGCAATACGCCGCGCCGCAGGAAGGCCTGCGAATTTTTTCTGAACTGGAACGTTCTGCGCGTAAAAATGATGAAGCCCGTTACAAACTCATATTTTTTTCCGGACGAATGGCGCGGCAGCTGCGCCGTCCAAAAGAAGCGATTCGTTTTTTTGCGGACGCAGCGAAAATTGCACCGGATTCTGAACAAAAAGACGCCTGTATCTGGTATCTTTTAAGCACCGCTTACAACGAAAAAGAGGAAAATTTAATAGAAGCGGCGGCAACCTGGGCGCCGCAATGGCATGACGCCAGCTATTTTAATGACCTTTTTGATAAATTTGGGGCATGGGCGGCAAAAAAAAAGCGTTTTGATTATATCAGAAACGCTTTTTTTGCAATAAAAGACTACGCCGGCACAGAAATTTATGCGTCTTATGCCTATATTTGCGGCAGAGCGACAGAACTTGGGTTTCTTTCCAAACATTCCGACAAAGAAACTGCCGCTTATTTTTATAACCTTGCATATTCAGGCGCGGCAGCGCGGCGTTCCGATGTTCCCTCGTTTTATTATCGCGCTCTTGCTGCGGAACGGCTCGATATTCCGCTGGACATCGATGCAATAATACCGGTAAGCGAAGCGGACAGCAAACCCACCGGAAATCTTGCGTTTTTTGAAGGCTTTTTTCGTTTTGGAGCGGCAAAATATATGTATCCTTATGTTAGCGCAAAACGAAAAGAGCTTTCTGTGGAAGATATGCGTTATCTTGCCGAAAAACTGGAAGAGGCAAAACAATGGCAGCCGGCAATAAATCTAACTTTGTACTACATGAAACGCAAGGATTATCAGCTTAAATTCCACGATCTTGAACTTCGCTTTCCAAAGGGGCATCCTGAACTTATTGAACGTTACGCAAAAATTGCCGGAATTGAACCGGCCTTGCTTTACGGGCTTGTCCGCCGCGAAAGCGTGTTTAACGCAAATGCGCGTTCGCGTGTGGGCGCGGCCGGATTAACGCAGCTTATGAACGCCACAGGTAACGAAATGGCGCGGCAGCTTGCCAAAAATGGCGGCGCAGATTACACCGGTTCCGGCCAGGCAAACCTCTACGACCCTGAAATAAATCTTCATCTTGGGGCGCTTTACTATAAACAACTTCTAACTGCTACAAAAAGCGCCACCCTTGCAATTTTGTCCTACAATGGCGGAATTGGCAGAATTTTACGCTGGCGGCGTGCCCTTAAAGAGTTAAGCGATGATTTGTTCCTTGAAACAATAGAACTTAACGAAACGCGAAACTATGGACGCGGCGTTCTTGGCGATGAAATTGTCTACAAGTATCTGTATTTTAACTCAAATTAAAATCTAATTGAATTAGATTTTTCGCCGCGCTTGCAGCCGGAGTGCGCTTGCAGCCTGGACGTGCTTGCAAAACCGAGGCGCGCTTGCAAAGCCGGGGCGCAAGCGGCTGTCTGCAAATAGGCCGCTGCAAAGCCGGGGCGCAAGCGGCTGTCTGCACAAAGAGGCCGCTGCAAAGCCGGGGCGCCGTGCCGCAAGTAGTTGTTGCAGACGGCGGCGTAAGCGCGTTATGTCTTCTTTCGAAGTTTTTCCGGCGCGGCAAGGGAAATAAGGTGGCGGACGGTAATCTCTCCAGGGTCAATAACCGGAATTGGAAAGTCTTCGGCGGTTACCGCCAGAGGCAGTTCAGTACAGCCCAAAATCACCGCCTGCGCACCCCGGTCTACAAGCCGGTATATCTCGTAGATAATATGATTTCGCGCCTGAGGTTTTACCGGATTGGAATAGGCTTTTATGCCAAAGCGTTCGTTATAAATTGCATCGTGTATCTTCTCCTGCCCAACCTGTTCCGGTTCCAGCAGGGTAAAGCCCTCATCTTCCCGCAGGTACTCATGGTATACCCGGCTCTGGTGCGTCCCCTTTGTAGCCAAAAGCCCAATCTTATTGCAGCGCAGGGATTCCTTTACATGACTGGCGCAGGTTTCGAGCATATTCACTATTTGGATGCCCGACAGGGCTTGGGCTGCCTTGTCTAGAAGGGGTTTAAAAATCCGTTCTGAATGGGCGGTATTACAGGCAACCACCGCATAGCGCACCCCGGCGCGGCAGAGCATCGCGGCGCTATCGAAAAGCCCCTGCACGGGATTTTCACCGCCTGAAATAAGGTAGTCGGTGCGGTTGGGAATGAGCGAAGGGCAGGAAACGAGCATACAATTCAGATGTTCCTGGTCTTTTAGCGCACTGGTGTTATTGAAAATATACTTGATAAATTCAACTCCGGCGTAGGGGCCAACGCCGCCTATAATTCCGAGTATGGGTGTGGTTTTGGTTTCCATTAAATCTCCTAAATTTCCTTTGCCTTTTGGATAAAAACGCCGTTCCAGTCCGGCGGCGGCGGATTTTGTCTGTAACGCCGGCACCGTTCCATTAGAACTTTGCTGGGATTATCGCCTGGCTTGTACTTCAAAACAGTGTAAAAATATTTTATCGCTTCGTCCCATTTTTGGTCGAAATAGTAATTCAAGCCGGTCTCATAATACCGGTAGAGTTTTTTTACGGAAGCGGTAATAAGGTCATTTTTGGCTACGAGTTCATAAATTTCAAACGCTTTTTTGCGTCCGGTTACCGAAACCCTGTCCAGATGCCGGAATTCAAATGAAGACTGGCATTGGTTCCGCGTGGACTCACTTACAATAATACTCGTGCCATATACTTTGTTTATTCCCTCCAAACGGCTGGACACATTCACCGTATCTCCAATAACCGTGTAGTTAAGCCGCTCATGACAGCCCATATTACCCACGATGACATCTCCCGTATGAATACCCATGCGGGTATGCAAAAGGGTTTTGCCGCTGTTCTGCCATTGCTTGGAGAGAACATAGAGTTTATTTCGTATCATAAGGGCGCTCAAACAAGCCTGTTCCGCATGGTTTTCCATCTGTGCCGGCGCGCCCCAAAAGGCCATAACGGAATCGCCTATGTATTTGTCTATGGTTCCATGGTTTTTGAGGATAGCTTTAGATAGAATTTCAAAGTAGGTACATAAATTCAGTACAAGGTCTTCCGCTTTTATCTGTTCCGATATGGATGTAAAATTGGCAATATCGCTAAAAAACACGGTAAGTTCCCGTTTTTCGCCCCCTATATCGGCGTTTATCTCCTCGCTAACCAGACGGGCGACCATTTCGGCGGGAACATAGCGCTTAAAGTTCCGCAAGCCTATCCTCATGCTTTCAAAGGAATCCCGCATATTAATAATTTCCTGAAAAACGGTTCTGATGATAACAGCCGAATCCAGGTCAAAGGATTTTATCTTCATCATGGCATTGGAAAGCCGGCGCATTGGAGTAGCGATAGAGCTGGATAGCAGGGCGCTGGCAATAAGGATAAGAATGAGCAGGCCAATGGAAAAAAGGGTAAGAGTCTGCATATTTTTGAACATATGGCCTGTAATATCATCTTCCGGTATGATTATGCTTATGTTAAGGTCAAGTCCAGCGCCCACATTGATTGGGGTAAGTATAGCCTGATAGTTTTTGTCCTCTTCTTTTATTTGAGTCAGCATCCCCGGTTTCTGTACAAGCTGCTGCAAAATGGAGCGCGTAGACTTATCATCAAAGGCATTTATGCTGGATACTTCATAATTGATATTCCCGTTGCTGTCCTCACTTGTAACAAACAGAGCGTTAAGATCCTTCTCCGTGCGCGCCTGAAGCGCTACAAGGTTATTTTGTTTATCCAGAATGAGTATTTTGGTTCCGGGCGTGGGGCGCAGAGTTCCCAGAAAACGGGACAGTTCATCTACCGTTATATCTATGCTGCTTACACCGGTTATATTACCATGGTCGTCAAAAACAGGTACAGAGCAGGTAAAACCGGGAAGATGGCCTGTTGCGAACAGGTATACCGGCGTCCATGTCATCGACTTCTCCGCTTCCGCTATCTTATACCATGTCCGCTTGCGGGGGTCGTAACCGGTTTCCAGCGGTTCATCTGAGTTGGGGTAAGTCCCGTAAAAACCGGGATTGGTGTGTTCATAGAGGATTCGGATACGAGAACCGTCATTTTTGACAAAGCGTTTGGAAAAAGTCCCGTCGCTCATTCTAAGCAGCATCATCAAATCTCCGCTGGTATCCGCATAGTAAACCATTTTGAATTGGGAATGTAGTTTTTGAATTTCCTCATAATAATCGAACAACTGTTTCTGGTTGAGCGGATTATGGATAGGGTCGTCAAAGTAGCGGTAGGTGAGGAATGCCAGACTGTGATTCATGGTTTGGGCGGGGGAAAAGTAGTTGATAGTCCTGTAACTAACAGAATTCTGAATTTCCTCTATCAGCGCCTGGGACAGCTCTTGCGCATTCTTCTTCGAGTTGTTCCACATGGAAACAAGGTTAATCGTTGTGGAAACAATCAGAAAAAATGAATTGATGAGTATGATGCCATAGTAAACCCGTACATATTTTGTTTTTTTTATAACCGCTTTTTTTATAACCGCGGTTTTTGCAATCTTATTATTCATATTAACTTACCCTTTTAATATGATTTATTTCTCTTGATTTTAGAAAATGTTCTCTGTTGAGTGTTTTGACCAGTTCGTCAACCGGCGCAACGCAGGGGCTTTTGTCCGGAAGCAAAAAACACAACTCTTTTTTAACCCCATAACTGTTTACATTAGCCCATGTTTGGGAAAAGACAAAGCCCTGTGGGGCTTCCCCGTTTTTAATGTTAAACCCTGCCAGAAGGTCTGCGCGCGCCTGAACTCGTTCCCCCTCTCTGGAATCAAGCGCCGCCGCGTCATCAAGGACAAGTTCCATTTCAAGCCGTCGGGCAATTTCCTGCAGCAGGTCAATTTCCAGCCCGCATAACACGCCGTTTTTGCGGTAGAGAAAAGGCGGATGCTCCCGCGGCTCACGCACATATACCCGCAGGATTTTGGTTTTCTGCGTTTCCAAACCCTCATTATCCTGTTTTGCGATAAGGCTTGTGGCGGCTATATTCACGTAAACAATCAGGAAGGTTCTAAATGGGTCGACGATTGTATCTATTGCCATGAATATTACCAGCACAGCCTCCACAGGAAGTCCAAGCGGATTTAGGACTATACTTATCATAGACAGCGTAACGATACCCGTAGCGCCGGCGGTTGCGGTGCCGCCAAATATCACCCCAATAAATATGATAAGGTAATGTATAAACCCCAGCGGGGTGTTGTATATTTGCGCCACGAAAAACGCCGCAATAGCAAAATAGAAGATATTTCCAAAGCGCCCTAAGGTCATGCCCAATGGAAGAGTCAGGTTTACCGATGTTGAATTGAACCCCATTTTTTTTTCCAGCGCGGTAATGGCGCTTGGTAAGACCGCCATGGAATTACGTGTAGCAAAAGCAAGAAGTATAGGTTCAAAGAGGAAGCCAATGACACGAAAAGGGTTAGTTATCCCCGACCGTAACCAAATTACCACAGTAGCGGCAATAAAAATAACAACCGTTCCTGCGGCATAGAGGACAATGAATTTCGACATTGCCATAAATATTTGCGTCCCCATTTCGGCGACCTGGTCGGCCATAAGGCAGATAAGGCCAAAAGGCAGAAGGTATAGAGACCAGTTAATTATTCTTTGAAACGCCTCAAAAATCGCGGACAGAAGCCCTACAAGCAGAGAAGCGGATTTTTCTTTTAGAATACCAATCGCTATTCCAAAGATAATGGAGAAGAACACAATTGCCATCATACTGCCCATAGTAAGGGCATAGAATATGTTGGAGGGAACCAAATCCTGGAAAAAATTCATAAGGCTGAAGCCTTGAGCCGGCAGGTTAATCTGCTGCCCTGACCTAAGATTTATTTCCAGGACGCCGCTTGCCCCTTCCTTGTTCTGTGAAGATATGAGTTTTGAAATGAGCGAGCGGGTGTTTTCGTCCAGTCCGGCGCCCGGCTTGCCGAGCATTCCCAATATCATACCGGCCAGAGTCATAACAATAATGCATATCACAAAAACAAAAGCGAATCTTTTGATAAGTCCCGCGCTGCTCTTGCTGCGCATAAGCCTGCCCAAACTGGAGGCGATAGCGGTAACAATGATGGGAATAACCGTCATCTGAAGGTAGAAGAGGTAGATTTGTCCAGGAACTGCAATAATTCTGGCAAAACTGTCTATTCCAAGCCATGCGGAAATCGGCGCGTTGCAAACACCAAGCGCCACACCCAGCGCTACGCCGGCAAGGATGGCAAGGGGATGTTTTAAGAAGGCGCGTTTCATATTTTTTCCTTATTTATGAGGCACCGGCGCCAAAATGACGCCGCACAATACGCGCCGTGATAAATTCTTCCGGCCTTTGCCTTAAATATTCATCTATAAAAACATTGAGCCACTCCTGCAATAGCGGTGCATCCGCATTAACAGCCATGGCGATTGGGTCTTGCTGGTCGTTAATAAAAACCGTCTTCATTAGCATTGCGGCGTCCTTTCTTAGCGCGTTGACTATGAGTATTTCCCCTTCATCCCGGTATACCGCCAGCACCTTTCCGTCAAAAAGGGCATCCACTGTTTCGCCCCATGTGTCAAAAGATTTGATGTCGGC
>JAIRPU010000004.1 GCA_031256815.1 Spirochaetaceae bacterium | reverse complement strand
AAATGGCCGCCTTATGTAAAAATCGGCGCTTTAAAAGACGAACAAAGCGCTTGAATAAAATGCACAAAATTGATATAATTTTTGCCATGATTGACGAAAAGACTATTTTGGCTGTTGACGATATGCCGGAAGTGCTTGTAACGATCAATGAGATTCTCGGTGAAGAATACGATTTACGGCTTGTAAAATCCGCGGCGGCGGCCATGACGCTGCTATACAACGAAAAAGTTGACCTTATCATACTTGATATTGATATGCCGGTACTCTCCGGATTCGATTTTCAGGAATTTGTTAAACATAAAGAAGAAACGGCAAATATTCCGGTATTGTTTATTACATCTATAACGAATCCGGATTTAGTTTCAAAGGCAAAAACGTCCGGCGCTATGGGCTTTATATCCAAGCCGTTCAACGCCGACGAGCTGCGGCTCCAGGTAAGCCAGGCCTTCGTTGTTTAATGGCGCTGCTAAATAAGGCCAGGGCGCAAAAACAACAACTTAAGCGCCCTGGAACACGTCTAAACTACAAGTTTTAATACATTACCCGAACATTTTTCTACACATTCTCCGCATGAAGTGCATTTTGTGTAGTCAATGGCAGGAATACCATTTACCAGCGTAATTGCCTGCTGCGGGCATTTTTTTACGCAGGCTTCGCATTTGAAACAGCCTGCCTTACACGCCTTTCGCACAGACGCCTTAATTGGCGAACGGTTGTTGCAAAGCGCAAATGCGCCTTTTGCATCCGCGTCTATAACGCGAATAACGCCCTGTGGACATTCGGCAAAGCATTTTTTACAGCCTTTGCATTTTTTACGGTCTATAACTGGAACACCTGTTTCCGCCATTGTAATTGCGCCAAACGCGCATTCATTTATACAGTCGCCAAAACCTATGCAGCCCCACGCACAGCTCCTTCTTCCGCCGGCGGAAATTTTAGCGGCGCGGCATGATTTATACCCCGTATAATTGCCTTTAAATGCGGCAAGCCCCTGACAGGCCACCATGGCAATCACCGGTTTTGCGCTGCTTGCCTCGCCGCCAACAAGCGAAGCGCGTTTTTTTGTGGAATCTTCATCAGAAACCGAACAAAGCCCCGGGTCGGCTTCTTTTGCGGCACAGGCCGCGGCAAAGCCGTCGCAGCCAGGAAACCCGCAAGCGCCGCAGTTTGCGCCGGGCAGAGTTTCCCGGATAAGCCCCACAAGCACGTCCGTTTCGACATGAAACACTTTTCGGAATACACAGAGGGCAATGCCAAGCACCAGCGCCAGGCTCGCCGCAAAAATCGCGGTTGTTATTATTATCATAACTATTCTCCCTACTTAACAAGGCCGGAAAAGCCCATAAACGCCATCGAAAGAAGCGCGGACGCAACGAACAAAACCGGCGTGCCTTTCATAAACGCCGGCAGAGGGCTCGTCTTGATTCGCGCGCGCACACCGGCAAGCAAAAGAAGCGCAAGCAGGAATCCCATAGCCACTCCAACCGCATAAACCAGCGATTGTACAAAGTTATACTCACGCGAAATATTATTGAGCGTTACGGCAAGTATGGCGCAGTTTGTGGTTATAAGAGCAAGGTAAATGCCCATGGAACGGTAAAGACCGGGTACGCATTTTTTTAGATAGAACTCTACAAGCTGCACAAGCGAAGCAATAACAAGTATAAAACCAAGCGTTTTTAAAAACACAAGGTCAAGCGGCTCAAGTACGAATTTGTAAATTGGCCAGGTTACGCAAGTGGCAAGTACGGTAACAAAGGTTACAGCCAGTCCCATGCCTATAGATTTTTCTTCGTCTGTAGACATTCCAATAAAAGGACACAGCGCCAAAAAGCTCATAAGCACGATGTTGTCTATGAGCATCGCTTTAATGAAAATCGTAAATAAATTCATTTTGCCCCTCCTGCGGCTTTTACCGCAATTTTTGTCTTAAGCATTAAGCCTAAACTGATAAACAGCGCAAAAACGAGGAAGCCGCCCGGCGGAAGCGCGAAAAACAAAATCGCCGTAAAATCGGGAAACAGTTCAAATCCCAAAAGCGTTCCGGCGCCCAGTATTTCGCGCACAGCCGATATTGCAACAAGCACCCAGGTATAGCCGAGTCCCATGCCAAGCCCGTCCGCAACACAGGCCGGCAGAGACTGTTTTGACGCAAAAGCCTCAACGCGCCCCATTATAATGCAATTTACTACGATAAGCGGAATAAACACGCCCATAGCCTTGGAAAGGTCAGGAAAATAAGCCTGAAGCACATAATCAATTATTGTGGTAAACGCCGCTATAACGATGATAAACACCGGTATACGCACAGAAGCCGGAATTAATTTTTTGAATATGCCTATAACTATTTCCGAAGCCAAAAGCACAAACGTCATGGAAAGCCCCATGCCAAGCCCGTTTGCCACGCTTGTAGTAACCGCCAGGCTTGAACAGAGCCCAATCATAAGAATTAAAAGCGGGTTTTCATTAATAAGACCATTTGTAAAAATTTTTGCCAGTTTCAATTTGAACCTCCGTTTTTTTCAAGCCATTCATAACCGGCGCGCGCCGCTTCCGCAACAAGCAGGGATACAGCGCGGCTTGAAATTGTCGCAGCGGTTATAGGAATAATGTTACCGCCGTCTTTGTTTACGGCAATTTTGTCATTTGCGTTTACGCCTGTAAACTGACCGTAAAAAGTCTTGGTTTTGGCCGGCGGGTCTACAAAATACGATGGATTGTTGGCGTGTGCGCCAAGTCCGGGAGTATCCGTATTGTAAAGAATTTGAACGCCGGTTATATCGCCGTTTTTATCTATTCCCACAAGCGCCCTTATATCGTCGTTAAAACCAAAAGACGCCGAATTGATTATAACCCCGGCAATGCCGGAATCCGTCTTTGCCAGGTACTGTTCACCAAACTTAACGTCAGGATTCGAACTGGAAATTTTGCCTGTAATTTCCTCAAAACGCGCGCCGGGGAAGAGCAGTTTTTGCGCATCCTCAGTCTTTTTTTTCGTATTGGCCTCTATAACAGGCTTTGTTGCATCGTAAACAAACGCCAGACCAACGCAGGCAACAGTCGCGAAAATCACAAGCGCCGCAATCATTTTAACAGAATCTTTCATTT
>JAIRPU010000091.1 GCA_031256815.1 Spirochaetaceae bacterium | reverse complement strand
CAGCGGCGGCGGCGGCGGCGGTTACACAACAGGCAAAATTGCCGGTGGAAACGGCGGCTCCGGAATTGTAATAATAAGATTTCCATGGTCTAAGCCATAAAAGATTCGCTTTGTGCTGCCGCTGCGTGTTTTCCGGCCGTACGCCGGCAGCCTTACCGTGGCGGATGCCGGCTTCGTGCCTGCGGTGTGGCGGCGGCCACCGTTGTGTTCCGCGGCCTGCGATAAAGCCGGCCGGCGGGAATTGCGGCTATTGACGCCGGAGCTTATATCGTTCAAGATTAAACTGTTCATGCGTTTTTTTTTGCTAAGTTTTTGTCTTATTCCGGCATTTTTAAGTTGCGCAAGGCCGGAACCGCGCAATAGCGCGCAGGTGTTTCCTGTTCAGCGGAAAGAAAACAGCAAACTTCGCATAGTTTTGGAACGCGCAGGAATTCCGCATGAACTTGCAGCGGCAATTCTTGCGGACGAAGAAGCGTTTTTCGCGGATATGGCTCCGGTATTAACCGGCGACCCTTATTTGCGTTTGCTTGTTGACAAAAAACATTCGCTTGAACCGCTAAACTATAAACCCAAAGACCTTGTAGAATTGACAAACGAAGGCGCATTTCGTGTGCCGCGCGCAGAAATGCTGCTCCGGTTTCCCGCGGCGGTAGCGCTGGAAACCATGGCGCAGGAAGCGCAAAAAGACGGAGTTACCCTTGTAGCGTCATCTACATGGCGTTCCTATGAATATCAAATTGAAGTTTATAACAGAAACGTCCGGCAGAGCGGGCAGGAAACGGCCGACCGCGAATCGGCGCGTCCGGGTTACAGCCAGCACCAGCTTGGCCTTGTAATTGATTTTGGCTCAATAACTGATGATTTTGCTAAAACCGCCGCAGGAATATGGCTTGCCGGCCATGCCGGAGAATACGGCTGGTCGCTTTCTTTTCCGGAAGGCTACGAAGCTGTAACCGGCTATCGCTGGGAATGTTGGCATTACAGGTATACCGGAAAATCGCTTATAAAACTTATTGACAAATGGTTCGGCGGGATTCAACAGTATACGCTTCAGTTTATTTATGAATGGGAACATTACAGCGAGTAAGCTTCGGCGCTATTCCTGAACATGGGCAAGCCCCTGCGCCAGTATACCGGCAACGTGGTCGTCATCAAGAGTATAATAAACAATTTTGCCTTCGCGTCTTGGCCTTACAAGTTTTGCCTGGCGCAAAAGCCTAAGTTGATGCGAAATTGCCGATTTTGTCATGGAAAGGAAGGCGGCAATATCGCATACGCAAAGCTCGGTGTTTACAAGCGCGCAGATAATTTTTATGCGCGTAGAATCGGCGAACATTTTAAATAAATCCGCAAGGTCAAATAATGCTTCATCATCCGGCATTGTTTTTTTTGCGCTTGCCACAGCTTCTTCATGAATTACATGACATTCACAGGTTTCATTTTCTGCTGGATACGAGGTTTCTTTTCGCTTCATTTTTTACTTCCTGAATAATTACTGAAAATGCCAGCTCTTTTGAAGAGTTACGCTGGTATCTTCTACCCATAAAGAGTTTAGATGACTTGGACGAATATCGCAACGCACATTGAGCAGCGGGCTTGTAAGCTCAATGCCTACGTCTACTTCAAACGTAATGCCGCCCATCTCTATTTTGTTTTTATCGTAACGTGTTGCAACCATGGCCTGAACAAACATATCAGAACCTTTGCCAATATATTTTCCCGCAAGCAGTGTTGTATTATCAAAATAGTTTCCTATACGGTTGTTCATCTGACTGTTTGCTTCGTCTGTTGTCTGTGTGTCTGGAACAAGGCTCTGTACAACAAAGTTTTGCAGCGATTGTGTCCGTGCGGAAAATATGTCTATATGCAGAAGGTCGCGCAGCGCCTGTTCCAGCCGCCTGTAAAGATAGAATTGCGCGAGTATATCTGTTGCCGATGTAAGCGCTCCCTGCATATTAAGCTGATTTGTTTCTTCATCGGGAGTTCCGATAAGCGTATTGCCAAGCATCGAAAGAATTTCCACCTGCGACAGCGCCGGTTCGGAAACGATGCGCGGCGTAAAATATTCAAGCGGCTGGTCGTCTACAATTATCATAATCCGGACAGGGCCATCTGCGTTATGGTCACGCGATTCTGCAACGGCGCTAAGGCGCGGTTCAAAAATTCCGACGCCTTCGCCAAACGAAAGACGCCCTTCTTTAATATAAAAACTGCGCTGAAAGTAATAAATCTCGCCGCCGCGCAATTCAATATCGCCTGTTAAAGAAAAGCGGTCGTTTAGCGTATCGCTTTTTATAACGATGGCTGCGCCGGAATCTATATTTGCGCGGAGTATTGGCACCTGTTCTCTTGGCCATAAAAATTCAACGCGCTTTTCCGCGGTAATGGAAAGGTTTGTCTGAACAATTATATTCGGGTTGACAGCTTCTTTTTCTTCTTCTTCCAAAATAGAACTTAAACTGATTTTAGTATCATTGCCCGTTAAATTTCCGCTTATATTTATTATATCATCTTCCATGTTCAAAAGAAGCGTTCCGCTTACAAATCCCTGCGCTACTACAGGCGGAATATTTACAGCAAAGGGCAGCGGTTTTTCCGGCAGCGCCGTAATCGAAATTTCAAAATTTTTAGGCAGCCAGCGGTCAAAATGAAACGCACATTCAATCATTGCCTCGCCCTGTTCCACTGGAGTTATAACCGGTTCAATAATAATACTGTCGCCGGTAAGAATCGCGCTCGCTGGAGCGGGGCCTATTTCCACAGGGATATATTCCGGAACAATAAACTTTGCGCCAAAGGCCTGAGCGCTTCCGTAAAATTGCGGGTCTGTTATATTCCCCTGTATGCTTATATCTGCAAGCATAACTCCTCCGGTTGTTATCAGCGGAAAGTTACTCGGGATAATTTTTTGCAATTTCTTTAAATCGAATAAAAGGTCAGATGCATTTGCGTCTATAGTGTTCTCTGTTACTGTACCTGTAATGGTTCCCTGAATTGCAAGCGGCGCGTTTAAATTGGCAAAAAAAAGTCCTGTTGTATCTATTTGCGCGTTAAACATTTCGTCCTGTTCGCTGGAAATTTTTATTAAGGTATCTTTTTTTTCAAAATCGAATGTGTATGAGGGGCTGTCTTCGCTTAAAAAAGAAGCGGCGGTAAGATAAATTTTGCCTTCCAGTTCTTCTAAAGCTGTTTTTATTTTAAACCATGAATCTATCTTTGTGTAGTCTGCGTGTATGGCAAACTCTACCAGAAAGTTACTTAAAGGCGGCCCTGAAATATGCAGGGCAGAATCCATTACGCCTGTGGATGAATTCATGCTGATATACGGCGCTTTAATTGTAAGATTACTGTAGTTTAATAAACTTTCGCCTATTTCAAATTTATCGCTGCTAAAAGAACCTTTTGTACTTGCCGTCCAGTATGTTGCGCCGTTTCGTCCGCGCAGATTTTTTATATCAAAAGATGAATAAAAATTATTTATACTTTCAAATCCAAAAGTGAATTTACCGCTAAGAATCATTAAATTTGCCGTAGAAAAAAATCTGTAAAGTTTAAATTCAGACGCATCTACCGAAAGATCAAGTGAATCGCCATGCCTTCTGCCTTCCACGTTGAAGCGTTCTATATCTCCAGGCGCGCCAAGCGTTATGCGCATCGAAGGTGAAACTTCGGCATCCGTTTGTTTTTCCTCTTTAAAGTTAAAAAAAGCATCGCCGGAAAGCGGCGCGTCTGTTCCGCCAAAAACAATTTCCGAAATAAGCGCCCTGTTTTGGTTTATGCTGCCTGCAATATGTATTGTTGAATCCATACTTTCTGCGCGGCTTAAGCGCAGGTCTACCGTGCGAAGCTGAACAAGCCAGTTGTCAAATGAATTCCAGTTAATTGCAGTATTCATTGAAAGATAGGCCGGTAAATTAAAAAACGGCAGCTCAACTGAGTTGGCGCGCAGCGCGGCGCGAACGCTGCCGTCTTCCGAAATACCCGCGCTGCCGCTTAAACCATAACTGCTTGTAAGCAAAATTTCTTTTAAATCGATTATGCTGCCTTTTGTTTCAAACTTTTTTTCATCAATGTTGGAGGTAATATTTATGCTGATATTTTTTAAATTTTCATAATCCGCAAAAGCGCTTATATCAATTCTTTTTTCAGAACCGATGCGGCAGAATAACATCTCCGTTCTTTTTTCGCTTCCGCGCAGATACGCTTCGGCGTTGATATTTTTTACGCCGTTATACGAAGCCTTAAGCAGAGGAATTTCGTAGCTTAATTCTTTAAAGTTTGTAGAAAGCACTGCGCCGCTTGTAAATATTATATCGTTACCCAAAGCGTTAAGCGCGGTGTTCTCACGCGGAATCGGCGCTGCCAGCGCCGTTAAATTTATCATGTCTTTTAAAGATATATCATTAATATCTAAATTAAGATTCAATCTTTTGTTTGCTTTTTCAAAACGCGCGCCGGCTTTTATTTGCGCGGCGTTTTTAGGCTGAGTTCCTGCTTCTGTTTGAACGCCGGCTTCAGTCCGGGCGGCGCTTTCGGTTTGGATTTGGGCGGCCTCAACCTGAACGCCGCTTTCGACCTGCGCGCCGGACTCAACCTGAACGGCGCTTCCAATCTGAACGGCGGCTTCGGCGCCGACATTCAAATTCCCTTTCAAAGCGGAAAGACTGATATTCCATTCTTCCGCAGTGGGAAGCGCCTCTACATTAAATAAAGAAAATTCTGTTCCGCCAATATCAATAAGCGGAGAAAAGACGCGAATTAAGTGCGGACTGCCTGCTATGTGCATTGTTCCTGTTATATAAGAACTAAATTGAGGGTCGGCCTCTTTTGAAAAAAAGAAGCGGTTCCAGTGTATCGTTCCGCTTGGCACAAACGGATTAAAACGAATACTCCCCTGCGCGTCTACAGAACCGCGCGCAAGTGAAAGCTTGAATTTATGCAGCAAGAGCTGCTTTTCCGTCCCTGTAGCGTTAAGTTCAAACAAACCTATTTTTTCAGAGGCAAAACGCCCCATGTTTCCGCTAAAAAAAGCGCTGTAAACAAGTCCTTCGTTGGCCGGTTTTTCAAAAACACAGCTGCCTTTTAATTGCAAAGCAAGATACTTGTTGTAAGGTTCAGCATCTCCGCGCAGTGTAATTAAACCGGCGGGCGAAAAATTTTCCGCGGAAAAACGCGCATAAAAAGAACCGTTGTTAAAGTTTATAAGCACAATCGCATCGTAAGGCTCGTAGTCGTCTATTTTTCGCAGTACAAGATTTTCGTTCGTCCATACGGCAAGAAAGCTCGTTCTGCGCATTGTAAAAACGTCTGTGCTTACGGCAGGAAAGCTAAGTTTAAAGTCGCCGCGGCTTAGCGAGCTGGAAAAACTGCCTTCCGCGCCGCCCGGAACGCTGAATAAAAGCGGCGCTCCGCCGGATGTTTTAATTTGCGCATCGCCTGACCAGTCCGCTTTGAACTCCAAATTACCTTTTGAAGCTCTTGCGTTCAACGAAAAAGAACGCATGGCAAAGTTATGCTCGCCAAGCGAAGCGCTTACTCTGCCTTTGGTTACACGAACATTAAAATTATCCGGCAGCGCCAGAATCGCCTCGCGTACATTTTCTATAAACGCGCTCTGGTTAAAAATTATTTCCGGAGACTCAGCTTCACTCTCCTCCGGAACTTTTTCCGCCGGTTGTGGTAACGTTTCTTTTTGCAAATTCAGAACAATTTTTTTGTCCAGTTCTATAACAGGCCTTTCCGCATGAAGAGACAAAAATGCGTGAACGCCGCGCCCTGTTATAACATCAAAAAAAGAATAGCGAAGCCTTATTCTGTCTATCGAAATGAACGGCGTTGAATTTTCCTGCGAAGCATTGTAAATAGCCACAGAACGAAGGTCTATAACTCCAAACAGCGAAGGACTCATGCTTTTGTAAACAATTTTTGTTCCGGTTTGCGATTCAAGACGTCCCAAAAATGAATCGCGCAGCGTGTGAATACCGCTTAACATTGTTTTTTGCAGTGAAAACAACAACAGCGCGCTTAACGTAACAAGCCCTGTAAAAACAAGAATTTCCAGTGCAAGTAAAGCGCGCCCTCTGTTCATAAATAAATCATATCAAAAAAAACGCCGGTTTTCTATTGCCGGTTTTCTATTGCCGGCAGGCGCAAAGTGCCGAATTCTGTGCCTGTTGCAGGTTTATGGCGGCAAAATATGCGGCATTTAATTTTCCAGCACCGCGCGAATACGCCGGACGCCGGAAGATGAACTTTGCTCTTTTTGAATTTTAAAACGCCCAAGCGTTCCGGTGCGCTCCGCATGAGGGCCGCCGCATACCTCTTTTGAAAAATCTCCGATTGTATAAACCTTAACCTGCGCCTCGTATTTTTCGCCAAAAAGCGCCATTGCGCCCGCAGCCTTTGCCGCTTCCAGACTCATAACTTCCACCGTTACAGGTAAATCGCGTTCAATCTGCTCGTTTACAATCGCTTCCGCCTTTTTTATCTCTTCCTGCGTCATTGGAGCCGTATGTGAAAAGTCAAACCTAAGCCGTTCCGCGGTAATATTTGACCCGCGCTGCGCAACATGAGCCCCAAGCACAAGCTGCAGCGCTTTTTGCAAAAGATGCGTTGCCGTGTGATACTTTGTTGTAATTTCACTGTGGTCGGCAAGCCCTCCCTTGAACACAGCTTCTCCTGCCCGTGATGTTTCCTGATGCTTTGCAAATGCCGCTTCGAATTCATCTTTATTGATTCTAAGCCCGTTTTCGTGCGCGAGTTCTTCTGTAAGTTCGATTGGGAATCCGTAAGTGTCGTAAAGTTTGAATGCAAGCCGGCCGGACATTACTTTTTGAGGGGAACGCATAAGGTTTGGCAGCAGCTTTTCGAATTCTTTTTCGCCTTTTTGCAGGGTTTCCAAAAAACGAAGCTCTTCTTTTTCAAGCTCTTCTATTATTGCCGCGCGGTTTTGTTCGAGTTCCGGATATGGCCCGCAGAATTCGGCAATAACCACTTTGGAAATTGCCGTTAAAAACGGCTTTTCTATGCCGAGTTTACGGCCATGCCGGACGGCGCGGCGAATTAAGCGGCGCAAAACATAACCCGCCCCCACATTGGAAGGCGTTACCGCTTTGGGGTCGCCCAAAATAAAAGTTGAAGAGCGTATGTGGTCGGCAATTATCCGTATTGAGCGGTCTTGTCCTTCGTCTTTGCCGTAACTACAGTTAGATTCCGCTTCTATCGCGCTGATTATTGGCTTGAAAATTTCTGTATCGTAAACTGATTTTTTGCCTGTAAGAATTGTTACGGTGCGTTCCACTCCCATTCCTGTATCAACGCATTTTCGCGCAAGCGGGAGATAAACGCCGTTGGCATCTTTATTATACTGCATGAACACATCGTTCCAGATTTCAAGCCATTTGCCGCAGCCGCAGCCTGGGGCGCAGTCCGGGCCGCATGGAGGCTTCCCCATATCAATAAACATTTCGCTGTCCGGGCCGCAGGGGCCTGTTGCGCCGGCCGGCCCCCACCAGTTATCCTCACGCGGCCTAAAACTTATTTTATCATCACTAAATCCAAGCTTACGCCAAATTAACGCGCTTTCTTCATCACGCGGGATGCCTTCCTCGCCGGCAAAAACGGTAACGCCAAGCCTTTCGTGCGGAATTCCAAGCCACTGCGGCGATGTTAAAAATTCGTAGCTCATTGTAATGGCGCCTTCTTTAAAATAATCGCCAAGGCTCCAGTTTCCAAGCATCTCGAAAAAAGTAAGATGAGAAAAATCGCCAACCGCGTCGATATCTCCGGTGCGTATACATTTTTGAAAATTAACAAGCCGTTTGCCCTGAGGATGTTCGGCTCCCAAAAGATATGGCACAAGCGGGTGCATACCGGCGGTGGTAAAAAGCACAGTCGGGTCGTTTTCCGGAATAAGGCTTTTGCCCTCTATTCGCGCGTGCCCTTTAGATACAAAAAAATCGATAAATTTTTTACGCAGCTCATTTGCATTCATAATACGATTTTAGCAGAAAACAAGGTTTAAGTGTAGCGGCGGGAGAGTGTTTTGGGCAATTCAGAATTAGAGAAAAATGATGAAGCGGCGCTGTTTAATATATGCATTTATGTTATTTTGGGCGCATTTTTGCCGGAGCTTGCCGACAAGCGCGCGCGAAGCGCGCCCCCGCGCCCGCCTGCGGCGACTGGTGGTGGCAACGCGCCGTTGCCCGCGCCTGCGCGAAGCGCAGGGCGGGGCTGGCGATAAGGCCGCGCGAAGCGCGGCCGGCCAACCCTGGCAAAAAACGCGCTTTCCGCTATAATTTGCTGCGCTTCGCTTGCAAATTCCGCTTCAATCGCTTGCGCGGTTTCGCCGGTCGTGCGCCGCCACACCGCAGATGCGGTGTGGTGGCCGTTGTGTCCCCGCGGCCTGCGCCCCTGCGCAGGCCGCGGACAAAATCTGCGGCGCGGCCAGCACCGACCCGTCAACCCACGCAGTGGCAAAGCCGCCGCAGCCGCCAGCAGCTTTCATATTTTCTGCTTTTGTATTTATTGATTTTGCAGTATATTTTCTTTATGGGAATGAACAGCAATTATAAATCCAGCGTCTTCTCTTTTCTCTTTAGCGACCCTGACGCGCTCCGTGAACTTT
>JAIRPU010000089.1 GCA_031256815.1 Spirochaetaceae bacterium | reverse complement strand
TTGTTGCCGATTTCGATTTGACCTATGTAACTGGTTGCCGAATCGCACAATTCCGCCAATTTCATCTGAGAAACGCCTTTTTCCTTCCGGTAATTCTTCAAATTCGTTATAAAAATCTGCTTCAAACTCATAAAAGCGCGGGGCTCATCCTTCAATATGCGTAAAATATCTTCCCTTATGGCTAATAAACTCCTCTTATGCCCCTGTTGACAATTTTCCATTGGCTAATATAAACTGGTTATGACCTATTGGCTAACAATAGGAATTTTATTCTAACGGGCGGCGTTGATGAGCGGCGGCGCGGTGTTCAGAAAAGCCAAAGGAGATTGTAATGGCTAAAAAGATTGTATTGGTTTTGGCGCTCGCAAGTATGATTGCGGGCGGACTTGCGGCGCAGGAGAAAACAGCGGCTGTAAAGAAGGTCTGGCTTTCGGGCGAAGTGAGCCTTGTAGGCGCGGGGGCGCGGGGCGAGTTTATGCTCGGTCCAAAAATGTCTCTCGGTTTGAACACCTATTGGACATCGGCGTTCTTCATTTTTAATGACATAGACATTAACGCTGTGGCACGGTTCTACCCTTGGGGAAAGAAATTCTACGCGGGTTTGGGAGTCGGTTTCGGTATTCATTCAGGATTGTCCCCTGTAAAAGGCAAATGGGATGTTGATGGAACAAAAGTAGAATATCCTGATGACGGCTCTAGTTATCTAGTCACTTTAACCGGCGTTGACATAACGCCTGAACTTGGCTGGAAGATAGATATTGGCAAGGCAGGCGGCTTTTTTATTAACCCGCTTGTTCAAGTTCCCATTACTATTGGCCAAGAGAAAGCGGCTGTGTTGTTCGGACCGGAACCAACACGATTCGGCGTTGGCGTAGGATTCCGCGCAGCCTGCGGTTTCGGCTGGGCGTTCTAGGTTAAAGCCTGATTAACTTGACGCTAATCAGTGCTTCCCTAGGTAAAGACTTTAGCGTTACCCAACGGGCGGCTCATCCGCCCGTTTTTTTTTGGGGGGTATCCTTTGACAAATTGCGCCAATATTGATACAGTGCAAGCAGTGGATGCCAAAGTAATATTTGCGCGGTTTTTTAGGACTTCATCCGGCAAGGAACCGGTTCGAGAATGGTTAAAAAACCAAACAGATGAAAACAAAAAATCTATAGGCGGTGATATTGCCGCAATAGAATGGAGATGGCCTACTGGGTATCCATTAGTCCGCAAATTGGATAATAATTTATGGGAAGTCAGAACAAATTTGACAGACGGTGTTAGCCGCGTATTTTTTACAGTATGGGAAAATTATATGGTTTTATTGCATGGCATAATAAAAAAATCAAATAAAACCCCAAAAGAAGATTTTGAACTGGCAAAAAAACGCAGAAATATAGTTTTGCAAGGAGGACTGGAAAATGAATAGCGCAATTGGAAGTACTTTTGAAAGTTTTCTTGAAGAAGAAAACATAAAAGATGTTGTTGAAAGTAATGCCATTAAGAAAATAATCGCATTACAAATGCAGGAAGACTCTTTTGCAGACACCTTCCGCGCCGGAAATACGGCTCATCCCGTTGCGGTCATTTCCACGCATACACAGCGCCGCCGGAAGGCGCGGATGCCTTTCGCGCCGGAATATGAGGAATAAGCGCGGCAGGTTTGACAAGACACATTTCATCGTATTCGCGCATGCGTTCTTAGGGCAAGAAACATGGAACAGCATAAAAAAGCCCAGCCGAAAGTAAAACAACCGGCATAATGAATAGCCTCTGTATTTTTTTACGCCGTTATGCTAGAGTAGAAATGGAGTTTATATGCCTGAGTATAATGTCGAACTAAATTGGGACAACGAAGCATTTGTATGGTTTACCAAAAGCGATGATATTCCCGGACTAAATTTGGAATCCGGCTCGCTTGACGCGCTTATGGAACGGGTAAAATTTGCCGTTCCAGATTTACTGGATATTAAAGACGCCGCCATAAAATTCAAAGCGGAACGGTTATCCGAAGTTCATGTGTAATGGCGGAATACGAAAAAAAAGTCCGTGAACTACTAAAACAACACGGCTTTACATTTCACCATCACGGAAAAGGCGACCATGATGTCTGGTTCAATGAAGCGATAAATGTAAAAGTTACTGTTGACGGCAAGATTAAATCACGGCATACGGCTAATCAAATTATGAAAGACGCCGGTATTTCTCACCATTTTTAAGCAGGGATTTCTTCAACGCCTTCTCATAAACGCATTTTTTCTGTCATCAAAGCCGCCGCATAAGCCGCCGGGCTATTTCCGCGCATACACAGCGCCGCCGGAAGGCGCGGATGCCTTTCGCGCCGGAATATGAGGAATAAGCGCGAAAGGCTTGACAAGACACATTTCATCGTATTCGCGCATGCGTTCTTAGAAATGGAAGATGGGCAAAGCGATTTATCGTCGATACAATTACTCTTTTCGACAAAGTGATTCAATTTATGAACCGCTCGAAGTCCAATCTTATTTTCGTCTATAACAAGAATGTGCCGGCGGGACGGTAGGGGGAATATCAATCTTTTCTTTCTGAATACGCAGCAGTTCTTTTGATTGCAGCAGTAAATAGTCTTGCAGCATATCG
>JAIRPU010000021.1 GCA_031256815.1 Spirochaetaceae bacterium | reverse complement strand
GTCGCGACAGGGACAAATACGATAGAAGATAAACTCTGGCTGCCAACCGAATGGGAAATGTTTGGCGCTAATACCCATTCGAATTCTAATTATGAGAATAGCGCCAACCAGGGCAGGCTTGGATATTACGCCAACGATACCAGCAGGCAAAAAGCGGGTAGTACGTATTTAACCGCTTCACCTGACAGCGGCGCTTACTGGTGGTGCGGTATTGGCTCTGATGGCAAACCGACACGTTGGATTGACCCTAACACTTTTAACGGTGTAGCGCCGGCTTTTACGGTAAGCGCCGCCGACCAGCCTCCGGCCTCCAATATAAAAACGCTTACCTACAACGCAAATGGCGGGAGTGGAAGCGCTTCGCAGACGGTTTTTGCTGGAGCAAGTGTAAAGGTAATTGACGGTTCAGGCTTTACCAGGGCCAACTACCTTTTTAGCGGCTGGAACACGCAAGCCAATGGCGGCGCTATTTACAATGCCGGAGATACTATTAACATTACACAGGATACAACCCTCTACGCCAAGTGGGGCGTAGATCTTATCTACAGCGCCAATGGCGGAACGGGGACTCCTCCGGCAAAGGTAAGTTCGCAAACGGCAACAACCGTTACGCTTGCGCCGGGAACGGGGCTTTACAAGGTTGATGCGACTATGGACGGTTATACACGTTATATATATTTTGACTGCTGGAACACCAAGGCGGACGGAAGCGGCGTAGATCTTTGGGCAGGAGAGAGTTACACGCTTAACGCGAATGTTACCCTCTACGCCAAGTATAGATATTCTGACCTTATGGTAACTTTCAATGTAAAAACTCCAGGCTATGCGCTTTCCAGTATAACAACTCAGGATGTTACCGACACGTTCAACAAGGTAAGCGCCTATATCAAGACAAAATCTGCCGCCAGCGTGAACCCTTCAGACGGACTGGGGCTTATAAAACTGGGCGATTATGTCAACTTAAAGTCGCTTAACGTTGCCGCCTACAACAGCAATCCCACGGTGAGCATTACAAACACAAACGCTGGGGACGATAAACTGCGCGTTATGGTTGTTGGAATAAATCCCTATTACAACAAGAACGGTAACGGCACAAGCACGCCGCACCTAATCTTCCACTTTAAGAACCCCCCGGGAAACGCCCGCATGGAAGCAACCAATACAAACCAAAACGGCTATCTGGGAAGCGAAATGCGGACATACCTGACCGGTACCTACTGGCCGGCGCTGAAGACCTCAGGAGTGCCGGATGCCGTTGTGTGGAATATAAGCCGCAGGGTTATCAATAAAGGAGAGGGCGCGAGTGGTACGCACACAATAGCGGACAAACTCTGGCTGCCAACATTGCGGGAGATGACCGGAGCAAGTTGGGGAGAAGGTTGGAAGACCATCTACGAGACCGAGGCCAATCAGGGGCGCTTTGCGTATTACGATAGCAAATACTCTATTGATAATTGGCTGGCATCCTCTAATCCTAATGACACGAAGTCGTTTGTAGCTAGCTTCAGGGGAGGTTATGGCGAGTATGCGTCTGTTGTACTTGGCTGCGCCCCAGCCTTCGCCGTAAAGTAAGGCGCGGGTTTTTAACAGGTTAACGCAAATAGGAGGCCAAACGGCCTCCTATTTTTTTGCAGCGCACGACATCGGCATTATATTAATTATTTTATTTTGTATGCCTTTAATGTAATGCCCCCGCGCCGCCGGACGTTCACGCCTTGAATAATAACGCCATATCCTGATATAGTTAAAAATCAAAAAATGAAGGAACTTAAAGGCGCAGCGGTTTCGGCCGGAATTGCTATAGGTAAAGCATATCTATTCGTGGGAGAAGAAACCCCCGACATTCCCCGTTTTTCAATAAAAAAACAGCAGGTAGAAGATGAATGGCAGCGTTTTTTACAAGCGGCAAAAAGCGTTTCCGGCGTAATGCAAGCGCAGTTCCAACGCGACCAAACTAAATCAAACAAAGAACAGGCGGCAATAATAAAAGCGCACATTATGATGCTGGAAGATGTCGACTTCCATGAACAGCTTAAAGCTCAGCTTGAAAAAGAACTGCAAAACATCGAATGGACATTATGGTCGCTTTCACGAAAAATGACGGCAAAGTTACTTGCCGCGGCGGATGCCTACCTTCGGGAACGCGCTGTGGATATTGCCGATGTTTCCCGTCAGCTCCTTTTTAAATTACTTGATGTAAAACAGCAATCGCTTGCAGAACTAACTGAAGATGTAATCGTTGTGTCGCACGACCTTTTGCCATCACAAACCTTTGGAATGAACAGGACTCATGTAAAAGCGCTGATTATGGATGCAGGCAGCGAAACTTCACACACAGCCATAATTGCCCGTTCATTCGAAATACCTGCCGTTTTGGGGCTTTCCGATTGCACAAAACTAATAAATTCCGGAGATATTATTATCGTAGATGGAAACAGCGGCAAAGTGTTTCTTCATCCAAACGAAGAAACACTCGAAAAATATAAATCCGAGCTTGTTGCTTTTGAAAAAAACTTTTTGGAAGGCTTTACACAGATAGATTTACCTTCCGAAACTCTGGACGGAACGCGGTTTTGTTTTAGGGCAAATATTGAACTGCCGCCGGAAACCGGCAAGGCGCTTAAGTTTGGCGCAGAAGGAATAGGATTGTTTCGCTCCGAGTTTCTCTTTTTAAGTTCAGGACAATCTGCCGAAGAAGAAAAGCAATATATCGCATACAAACAGGCAATAAAGCTTGCAAATGGCTTTCCTGTAAAGATACGCACTTGCGATTTAGGCGGAGATAAAGTAAACCCGGATTATTTCCAAAATACAGAAAAAAACCCCTTGTTGGGCTGGCGGGCCATTAGATTCAGCCTTTCCATGAAGGAACTTTTTAAGGCGCAGTTAAGGGCTATACTTAGGGCTGCCGCACATGGCAAAGCAGAAATTATATTTCCGTTAATTTCATGCGTAGAAGAATTTGACGAAGCGCTTCTTTTGCTTGAAGAAGCAAAAAACGAATGTAAAAAACTCGGTCTGGCCATAGACAGCAAAATAAAAACAGGAGTAATGCTGGAAGTTCCTTCCGCCGTACTCAGCGCCGATGTTCTTGCAAAAAAGGCAGACTTTTTTTCTATAGGAACAAACGACCTCGTACAGTACACCCTTGCCGCCGACAGGGGAAACGAAAAAGTCAATTATCTTACACGGGGAATTCAGCCTGCCGTATTAAAACTAATAAAAATGTCTATCGATGCCGCGCATAACGCAGGAATACCTGTAGCAATGTGCGGCGAAATGGCTGGTAAATCGCGCTGGACGGCGCTTTTGGCCGGACTTGGGCTTGATGAATTTAGCATGAGCGCGTCCACAATTCCGGAAGTTAAGCGGGTTCTCCGTTCTGTTAAGCTTGAAGACTGCAAGGAACTTGCGCGCGCTTCGCTCCTGTGTTCGCGTTCCAGCGAAATCGACACTCTTTTGGATGAGTTTCACGCCAGATTCAATATAAAAACAATGAATTAACAAAATGAATGAATATTCGCTAAGAATAGGAATTGGAAGAGACCTGCACCGGCTTGTAGAAGAGAGGCGTTTTTTGATTGGCGGCGTCCATATTCCATTTAACAAAGGTGAAGCCGGCCATTCAGACGGCGATGTGCTTTGCCATGCGCTTATTGACGCAATGCTTGGAGCTTCCGGTTTGGGCGATGTTGGCGAACTTTTTCCGCCTTCTTCGCCGCAATGGAAAGACGCTAACTCGCTTGATTTGCTTGCCATTGCAAACAAAAAGCTCAAAGATGCAGGCTGGCAAATTATAAATATTGATTCTGTTATTGAATGTGAAGCTCCAAAAATCCTGCCATACAGAAACGAAATTCGCGCTTCCATTGCCGCTGCGCTTGGAATCGATTTAGAGCGTGTATTTATAAAAGGCAAAACCGCAGAAGCTCTTGGCGACATAGGTTCAGGTAACGCAGTGGCGGCAAATGTTGTTTGCCTATTAACAAAGAATTAATTTTTTTATAAAATAAAGTATGCCCAAGGTACTTAATTTTGGTTCATTGAACGTGGATTATGTTTATTCAGTAGAACATTTTATCAGGCAGGGTGAAACGCTTGCCGCATCTGCCCGCAATGTTTTTGCAGGCGGAAAGGGATTAAATCAATCTATAGCGCTTGCCCGTGCCGGTGCCGATGTTTTTCATGCAGGATGTACAGGCAAAGACGATGGCGCAGTGCTAATAAACGCGCTTAAAACAAACGGCGTTAATACGGATTATATTACCAGTCTGGAAGGCGCATCCGGCCATACGATTATACAGGTTGATGAATCTGGACAGAATTGCATTTTGCTTTTTGGCGGAGCGAATCAGGCGATTGGCGAAGCACAGCTTGAAAGCGCCTTAAAAAACTTTAGCCCTGGCGATTTTATTGTATTACAAAACGAAATCAACCTAAGCGCGGAAGCTGCAAAGCGCGCAATAAAAAAAGAAATGCGTGTTGTATTTAATCCTTCTCCTGCAAACAACGCCATTAAAGAAGTGTTAAATCAAAAAATAGATTTTTTGCTGTTAAACGAAATAGAAGCGCAAATTATAAGCGGTAAAGATGACAATGCCGGATTTGAAGCCCAGCTTGAAGCGCTTGTAAAACAGTTCCCGCAGACAACAATAGTGCTTACCTGCGGCAAACACGGCGTTTTATGCGCTTCGCGCAACAATGTTTACCGCCATGGCACCTACGATGTTAATGTTGTCGATACAACAGCGGCGGGCGATACATTTACAGGATTTTTTATATCACAAATTATCGATGGAAAAAACATTGAAACCGCTTTGCGCATTGCATCTTTGGCCTCGTCGATTGCTGTTTCGCGCGCAGGCGCGGCGGCATCTATCCCAAATCTAAAAGAAGTTTTGCAGAGCAACCTTAAACCAAAAGCATGATATCAATGCTTTTGTCTGCCTTTTTCAGGCGAAGTATTACTTATGGGCTTGTTGGAGAAAGCGGAACAGGGAAGAGCTACCAGTCAAAGTTTGTGGCTGCAAAATATAAAATTCATTATATAATTGACGATGGTCTTTTAATAAAAGATGAGTGCATTCTTGCCGGACATTCCGCAAAAAAAGAACAAACAATTTTAGCGGCTGTTAAGGCCGCTGTATTCTCAGACAAGGAAAGGCGGGACGAAGTTGCCGGCCGGCTGCTTTATGAACGCTCGTTAAAAGTGCTTATACTTGGAACATCCGAAAAAATGGTAAACAAAATAGCGCTTAGGTTACAGCTGCCCCTGCCGCGAAAAATTATAAAGATTGATGATTTTTCCAAACCGGACGAAATTGATACGGCGCTTCGTACAAGGCGTGTAGAAGGCAAACACGTTATTCCATTACCCGCCGTAGAAGTACGAAAAGAATATTCAAATATTTTTTTGGCAAGCCAGCCTGTTTTTAAAGGAAAGGTGCCAACAACTATAGGCATAATTCCGGAATCACACGAAAAGTCACTTGTACGGCCTGCCTACAGTTATAAACCTAAAATTCGAATTTCACATAACGCGCTTTCTGTAATGGTAACAAATGCTGTAGCGGAGTTTGACCGTTCAATACGAATAAACAAAATTAAAGTTATGGATGAATCAGCCGGTTTTAGCCTTATACTGACTATTGATGTTCCCCTTGGAATGCGGCTCGATATAAAAATTAATGAATTAAAACATTTTATTACCGCCAACATTGAGCGTTATACAGGCATTTTAATAGAAAAAGTAAACATAGTTATAGACAAAGTTATAGAAGCGGAAACCTTTTAACTTTTATTTTTTTGCCAGACAAATTTTAAATAGCCTTCTATAAATGCGTCTATGTCGCCGTCCATTACTGCCGCAATGTTACCGGTTTCTTCTTTGGTTCTTGCGTCTTTTACCATAGTGTAGGGCTGAAATACATAAGAACGTATCTGATTTCCCCACGAAATATCTTTTTTTTCCTGCGCAAAGCGTTCATTTTCTTTTTCTTTTTCCTGCCTGTAATGTTCGTAAAGACGGGCGCGAAGCATTGCCATTGCTATTGCGCGGTTTTTTGTCTGGCTGCGTTCATTCTGGCAGGCAACAACAATGCCTGTAGGAAGATGAGTAAACCGTACCGCGCTGTCTGTTTTATTAACATGCTGGCCGCCTGCCCCTCCGGAACGGTAGGTATCTACGCGCAGGTCTTCCGGTTTAATTTCAACCTCTATAGAGTCATCCAGAACAGGAAAAACATAAACCGAAGCAAAACTGGTATGGCGGCGGGCATTAGCGTCAAATGGAGAAATTCTTACAAGTCTGTGAACGCCGCTTTCCCCTTTTAAACTGCCGTAAGCGTATGGCCCTTCTATTTTAACCGTTGCGCTTTTTATTCCGCCTTCCGCTTCAAGTCTGTCTTCTTCTTCAATATCAAAGTTTTTGCGTTCCGCCCAGCGTAAATACATTCTATACAGCATGGATGTCCAGTCGCACGCTTCGGTTCCGCCTGCGCCGCTGTGAACAGTAAGAAAGCAGGAGGCGTTATCAACTTCCCCCGGCATTAGTTCAATAATGTTTTGTTTTTCGAATATAGCGCCAAGCCGGGCAAGCTCTGCTTCTATTTCGCGAGTTTCACCTTCGTCCTGAGCTTCGGATGCAAGCTCAAAATGCGCGCTTAGATTTTCAACATCAATTTTAAGCTGTTTCCATGGTTCGTAACGGAGCTTCAATGATTTAAGCCCGGTCATAACCTTTTCAGCGGCTGCTGTATCGTTCCAAAAACCGTCGCCGGCTGCTTTTTCTTCAAGCGCGGTTATTTTTGCTGCAAAACCAGCGTCTTCAAAGACGCCTCCATGTTTCAAATATAACAGCGCGAAGCTGGGAAAGAGGCGCGCCTAATTCTTGTAATAACATAAAAATAGCATTCCGCTTTTAGCGGAATGCGTTTTGTTTATCCGGCCATCAACATAGAGAAAACCATCACGAAAAGCGCGACGGTTTCGCAAAGACCAATAACAAGCATATAGTTACCAAAGCCCTGCCCTGTTTCGCCGTATGCGTCCGAAGCGGCAGCGGAACAATTCCCCTGCGCCAGCGCGGAAGCGCCCATAGCGATACCTGCAAAAATACCAAACCCAAGCAACTGGAATGACGAAAGCGTTGATGCGGCAAGAGTCTGCATAAGAATAAAACCATAAATGGTCTGCGTTAAAGGCGCGCCTGCAAATGCCACTAAAATAAAAGGCACAGGCTTATTCTGTACAAAACATTTTTTCCACGCGCCAATTGCCGCCATACCGGCAACTCCCGCGCCCGCTGCCGAACCCACCGCCGCAAGGCCAAGGCAGGCTCCAATACCAATCTGTCCTACTAATCCAGGATCCATAGCCATAATTATCTCCTATAAATTTTTTCTATTTATTATCCTTGCGCGCGAGCGCAAAAGGTTTGTATGCATAGCCCGACCATTCCATTCCAAGATGATTTCCGGCATATTCAAGCAAATTAAGCCTGACGCCATGAACCACCACAGAAAGAGCGTTCATAACCATATTAAGGCTATGTCCAAACAGCAATATAAGAAGGGCGGCAATTGTTTTGCCTATTATTTGACCGGTAGTACCATCTATACCGCCCAGGCCGGACATAGCGTTAAAGCTCTGCGCTATAGACGAACCGGCAAGCCCAACCGCAAAAAGACGAATATAACTTATTATATCCGCAAAACTTGAAACAGCATTGAGAAAAGTGGGCAGAAAATTAGCAAAACTTCGCCCAACATTTTTTATTACATTGCCGCCGGTCTGGCAGGCAAAAATAAAGTAAGCGCCCAATCCGCCCACAATAAGATATAAGGCAAATGAAGGAAGGGGCATTTTAAGCAGCATAAACAAAACAAGAAAGTAAAGCCCTACCATCATAACAAGCCAGCCCGCCTGTGCAACCGCAACCGCCGGAGCAGGCGAACAAAGCACTTTTTTTATATTCTTAATGTGCGAGTATACAAGCTGAACTACCGCTATTGAAAAACACAAAAATTGAACATTCCACTGAGCCGGATTCGACGGTTGTTCAGCGGGCAGTTTGAATACGCTTTGCATAAACGCCGGAAAAGCCTGTAATGGAATGTTGGAATTAAATTGCGGCAGAACGAGCATTTTAAGCGGCGCAGGCAAATTTTCGTAAGGCACAGCAAACCATGAACCGTTTACCGCCCCCCAAACTATCGTACAAAGCGAAAGAAGCCCAAACAGTTTTATTGCGTCCGGCAGCTTCCCCGTTTTTGCCTTTATCGAAAGGCCGGCAATGGCCACAATCGCAAAAATTATGCTTCCGTAAGCGGCATCACCAAAAATCATTGCAAAGAAAATACAAAAGAAAATTAAATACGAAGGGCTAATGTCATATTCGCGGTAGCCGGGCACTGTGCCTAAAAAGTCGAAAAGCGGCTTTATTATACGCACAAAAGCATTGTTTTTGGTTAAAGTCGGCGGCCTGTCATCTTCAGCCGGGCTGCAGGCGTAAAGCGCCCAGCCCTGTTCCGCCGCGGCGCGTTTTAACACGCCCAATTCCGGCACAGGCACATAGCCCTGAATCCATGAAATTGTAAGTTCGGCAGGTTCGTCTTCCTCTATGTTCATGCTGGTATGAGCTGTTTCAAATTCAACATCTTTGTTGATTTCTGCGGCGGCTTCTGCCAGTTTTGGCAATAAAACGGAAAGAGAGGTGAGCCGCTCTTCGATGTTGCTAACTTCGGTTTTCTTGCGCGTGTTTGCCAGCTGTAAATCAACAAGAGATTTTTCCGGCAATACAAATGGCACACGGCCTTCAATTGGATTTTCCAAAACAACGCAGTAAACAGAAGCCTTGTCGCTTCCAAGCACAATAACACGGACGTTTTCTCCAAGTTTTTCATATTCAGCATGAGAAAGTTCGTATGGATATATATTTACGCCCTTTTCGGCCAAAAATTGAATGTCCTCAGGATGAAAATTCCCCCATTTTTCAATACGGGAAATCTCTTTTGTGCATGAAAAAACCGCTTCCTGCGCCGCTTTTCGCGCCTCAAAAAGCTCAAGCACCATATCTGTTAAATTTTCAATGTTTTCTTTCGGAAGCGCGGCAGGTTTTTTAGCCGCAAAACTGCGAAGAATACCCTGCGCGGTTTCTATCTTTTGTTTTCTTTCAAAAAGAGCGAGCAGCTTTTCGGAACTAATATCACGTTTTTCAAGATGAACAACGCCTAATTCACGCAGATATTTCAGCGATGTTGTCCTGGTCTTGTCCATAACTACGATGGAAACTTTTTTCATGCCAACTATCATGACGCTACCCTTTCCATTGCGCGTTTTGAAATTTTACCGCGTACAACCGCCGCGGTTTGTTCATCGCCCAAATAAACCTGAATTTTTTTAATATTTCGTTTACATTCAGGAATTTTGACTTTTTCAAACAAGTTTACCCTTTGTGTTGTTGTACGAAGTTCCCTTTCCAATCTGCGCTGCTGCTCTTCCATTGTTTCTGCTTCAAGGTCAATAAGCAGCACTTTTTTCATGCTTTCAACCGCGGCGTCAAGCCAAAGCGGTTTTAAGATAAGGCTATACGGCTCAACTTCAAATTCCGCGCCCTTAAACACAGGAATTGGAACGCCTGCAATATTACCTTCGCTTGCAAGCAGTTTGGTTATTTTTAACAGGCCAGGCGTAAAAACATTACGCTCGCCAAACACAGCAATCCACGACTTAAACGATTCGTCCATACGGGTTTTTTCGGCGCGCAGTTCTTTTACGCGCAATTCAACACTGCGTATCTCCGCCTGAAGCTGCTGTTTTTTAAGCATCAACGTTGGAAGATAGCGCTTGAACATTTTAAGCGCGTCTTTTTGCTTTTTAAGCTCATTTTTGGTTAATTTTAACTTCGCCATTCATTAATCCTGCTGCAAATCCAGCGCAATATTGTTTTATATAAAAATCAAGCCTTTTTACCCGGCCAGAATTCGTCAATAAGCTCGGTGCGAAGCCCTGTTTCTTCCGGCGTAAAGCAATCGGATAAAATTTCCCAGCCCAGGTCAAGCGCCCCTTCAAGAGGAATGTTCACCGAAAGATCCATCATTTCTTTTTCAAAACGAACGCCATACTTTAACAGCTTGTCGTCCCATGCGCTCATCATAAAGCCCATCGATTTTTTTTCGAGCGTTTCCTTGTAATAAGAGTATAGCTTTATCATGCCGTCCATTATGGCGCGGTGGTCTTTGCGCGTTTTACCGTTAACCATTTGTTTTAAACGTGAAAGCGAACCAAAAGGCTCTATTCTCCCGCCTTTAAGATAATACTGGCCTTCTGTTATATAACCCGTATTATCCGGCACCGGATGAGTAACATCATCGCCAGGCATTGTGGTAACGCCCAAAACGGTTATTGAACCTGCCGTTTCAAAATCTACAGCCTTTTC
>JAIRPU010000169.1 GCA_031256815.1 Spirochaetaceae bacterium | reverse complement strand
GGGCGGGCGGGTGGGGGGGGGTAGGGGGTGGGTTGGGGGCCCCGGGCGGCCAAACCCCCACGGGTTTTGGGCGGGCCGCCGCATTTGGGCGCAGCCCGGACGCTTTGCGAAACAAAACGCGCCCAAATGCGATTAAGACTTAATCCTTAATTGCCGATACCGTTAGAATGAATGGCAAAAGTTTATTTCTGTTATGCGCAGCGCTTTTTTTTGCGTTCCCTGAAAAAGTTTTGCCGTATCTTGCGCAATACAAAGAACAATACTTCAGGCTGTTTCACCTTCATCTTATTCAATACCCGGACGACACCATGGAAAACATCCATTGGCTTGAAAAAGCTATCGCCGCCGATTTTGCAAACCCGCTTTATGCAGTTGCGCTTATAGAAAACAAAACCCAGTGGGAAAAATACCGTTATCTTTTTATGATGCACCTTAATCTTAAAATGATAGAACAGTACATCTATTTGGGTAATAAATGGAATAAACGAAATGCATATTTTTTTAACGCCCCATGGAAAGAACAAAATCTAAAAAGCCTCGAAACCGCAGAATCCTGTTACCGCTCCGCGCTTTATTACTGGACGGCGGCAAAAGAATGGGCGGTAAAGGCGCGCGAAAAAAGGTTTTATTATATACGGCTGCCGCGCGTTCAATTTTGGGATGATGAAGCGCTTCGTATTGAAACAGGTGACCTGAATTATGAACGCACCCTTAACAGGGAACTTGCCCGTATCGAAAAAATCAGAAACGAATTTGAAGCTATGGACGAAACAACTTATTAAAACTTATTAAAACTCAATTTTTAGTTGTTTTAAGCAGCAGTTCAATTTGAGACATTACATAATCCTGGAATTTGGGCGGCAGGTCGCTAAAAAGGTTTATTAAGCGTTTAATCTTTTCGCTTGGGGTTTTGAAAAACATATCACCCTCTCCGGTCTTAAGCCATTCTTCGCTTACGCCCAGAGTAAGAGAAATAAGCCTTATAATGCGGTCGTTTGCATTGCGGTGTTCATTTTCAAGTTCGGCGATATAGCCATCGCTTATACAGATAGCGCGCGCGAACTCAATCTGCGTCATATTGAGAGCTTTCCGTGCTTCACGGATACGCTCGTTCACGGTCATAATCCAATTCTAACAAAAAAAATCTCACAAAGCAATGGTTAATATATAAAAAAACCCGTCATTTAGCTTGACATTTCTCACTATGATATGGTATAATCGTTTCTCAGTTAGGTTAGCGGGTGTTTTATGACCAAGGATGAAAAGATAAATCAACTCTGCGAGAACTTTTCCAGGTTAAACGACAAAAAACAGGATTATATTCTCGGAATCACGCAAGCGCTTGCTTTTGCTGAAGACGCGCAGAATTCCGTTTTGCCAGTCATAGAGCCGCCGGAACCTGCGCCGCCCCGATGAGGGATTGAGGAGCGTTTGCGAAACAAGCAAAAGTTGACGTAAACACCCGCGATATTTTTTATAGACAGGCGGCGCAACCGGATAGGCCGATTGATGCTGAAGTCTGTCTTAGCTGTCAGGCAAAAACCGTTGGTTTTTGCCTTTGTCATAGTTTAAGGAGAAAAAAATGGCTATGAAAAACAATGCCGAAATAAGATTATTGGCGAGACGCCAACTTAAAGGCAAATGGTTACCGGCAATAGGCACTTCACTTGTTTATACTGCCTTGTTGTACGGGCTTGGATTCTTTTTAGGCGGAATATCTACATTTGGACATTCCGGTTATTACTTAAAAAGGGCGCGTGGAAAAGACGCAAATTTTGTAGATCTTTTCGATGGCTTCAGACTTGGGTCTGTTCCCTGTTCCCTTGCAAGCCGTCAAATATGGCAAGTCGTTTTTACGATGTTTTTACTGCTAATTATTGAAGGTTTATTCATCGCATTATGGACATGTTTATTCATAATTCCTGGTATTATCAAATATTTAAGTTATTCCATGTCGTATTATATACTTCGCGACAATCCTGACATTGGCGTATTAGAAGCCATAACAAAAAGCCGCAAAATGATGATGGGGCATAAAGGTCAGCTCTTTGGACTTTATCTTAGTTTCTTTGGCTGGGGCTTATTGTGTGTGATTACTCTTGGAATCGGAGTTTTATGGCTTGTTCCGTATATCAGTTTGAGTTTGGCAAATTTCTACGAAACATTAAAAGAGAATCAGCAGGGAGAATAACTAATTAACGTGTTATTCGTCACGCGCTGCCGCTTAATGGCAGCGCGCAGCATAATACTCAGGAAAACAAAGCGCGCGCCGCATTAAAATTCGGCGTAAAGGAGAAAACAAATGGATAATAGTAAAACAAAATTGGAAAGGCCCTGTTTAGAACAGGCAAAGAAGTATCTTGACGATTGGGCGCACAATGAGAGGTTTCAATACTCAGATAAAGGTTTGAATAAACTTTTTTCGTTGCTGCCAAACAATACGGACACAGGAGAAGTTTTGATAAAAGCCGCGGCGCTAAATTCAATATACAGTACAAATATATTTAAAATTAGTACTGTTGCAGAACATATTGTCAAATTATCTATAGACAAGTATTTGGCGGCGGGAGATATATCAGTTGTAAATAAACTTGCGCAAGTGGACTATAACGGGAAAATAATAAATTTTTTTTCGTTTGCCACCAAATATTGCAATTTTCATAAACCAGAAATATATCCAATATTTGACCAATATGTAGGAAAAACATTGTGGCATTGGTTAAAAGTTGATAATTATTACAAATGCTCCCGTAATGAACTAAGAGATTACAATGTTTTTTTTGAAGTAATTTCCAGTTTTCGTTCATTCTACAAGCTTGAAGAGCTAAGTTTCAAAAAACTTGACCAATATATATGGGAATATGGAAATGAACACTTTGGACGGGAAACAAAAGTTAAAGAACAGGCCTCTTGACAGAGTATTAAACTTTGAATAGAGTATAAAAATACTCACTTTAATTATGGAGGAAGATATGGTTATCAAACCCTTGGCTGAGCGTGTTTTGGTTCTTGTTGAAGATGCCGAGACGAAAAGTGCTGGTGGTATTATCATTCCCGATACGGCTCAGGAAAAAACGCAAAAGGGCAAGGTAGTCGCTTGCGGGCCAGGAACCGAAAAAGAAAAAATGACGGTTTCTGTTGGTCAAAAAGTCATGTACGACAAGTATGCCGGCAGTCAGCTAAAGATTGACGGAAAAGACCACTTGATACTAAAAGTTGGCGACATCATTGCCGTTATTGAGTAATTTTGTTGTTTGGGACATGAAAAAGAGCCGCCTAAAGCGGCTCTTTTGTTTTAATTTATGCAAACAATTTTAGATTCAATGTTACTTTCCGCCTCCGGCTGGCGGGGTGTTTTTTCAAAAGATGGTGAATGTGCCGAAGCGGAGATAAGCGCAGCGCATAACATGATAGTCCGCGCCGCGGCGAGCGCTTTTGTTTGTTTTTTGAGAGAAAAAACAGGCTGTTCCGCCCCGCTGCTTATCTGCGGTATGGATTCCCGTCCAACAGGCGAAGCGATAGCCGGCGCTGTTTTAAATGAATTGAAAAATGAAGATTGCGAAGTTTTTTGGACAGGTATTGCCGCTTCACCCGAAATAATGTCTTATGCGCGCGCAATGGGCAATGCAGGCAGGCAAGGCGGCTTTTTTTACATTTCGGCAAGTCATAATCCAATAGGTTACAACGGCATAAAATTCGGTTTTTTGGACGGAGGAGTACTCGACGCAAATAACGAGGCGCTGCTGCGCGGGCGTTTTAAACAAATGCTAAAAACGCTGCCGGAAGAATCGCAAAGCGGCGCTGCCGGCGAAAGTTTGAAGAATCAAAACCAAATAATCCCGGACGGCATAAAACTTTATTACAAAAAAAATGACGCGCTTAACGAATACAAAGCGTTTATTTACCGCGTTATAGCGGGAGACGGCATTGACGCGGCCGGGCTTAAATCCGTGCTGCAAGAAGCGCTTGCCAGGCGGCCTTTAGGCGTTGTTTGTGATTTTAACGGTTCTGCGCGCGCCGCAAGTATAGACCGTGATTTTTTTAACGAATTTGGGATTAAATTTAACGCTATAAACGATACTGCCGGAAAAATTGCGCACAGAATTGTGCCCGAAGGCGAATCGCTTATTCCATGCTGCCGCGCTTTGGAAAAAGCGCATTCCGCAGACGCTGCTTTTTGCACAGGTTATGTTCCTGATTGTGACGGCGACCGCGGAAATTTAGTCATTTGGGATGATGAACTAAAAGCGGCAAGGCCGTTGGAAGCGCAGGAAGTATTTGCGCTTGCCTGCCTTGCAGAACTCTTGCATCTGCGCTGGACAGGCGTTTTAAAAAACACAAAAGTAGCAATTGCCACAAACGATGCTACATCGATGCGCGTAGACAGGCTTGCCGCCAATTTTGGGGCAAAGGTATTTCGCGCTGAAGTTGGCGAAGCCAATGTGGTCGCGCTGGCCGGACGTTTGCGAAAAGAAGGCTGGACGGTTCGCGCGCTGGGCGAAGGCGCGGCAGGGGGAGTTATCATGTTTCCTTCGTCTGTTAGAGACCCGCTTTGCTCCGTTATGGCAATCGTAAAAATGCTGACTTTAAAAGGATTTTTTACAGAAGCTTCGAATCCAACTCTTGCCGGTATAATAAAGTCGCTGCCTGAATTCATAAGCACAGGCGTTTACGAACGCGAAGCGCTGCTAACGATTAACTGCTCATGCCACGAAAAACTAAAACGGCATTACCAGCGAATTTTTTGCGCGCAATGGAAAGAAAAACAAAGCGATTTTTGCGAAATGGGCATAGTTTCCTGGCAGGCGTTTTGCTATAACGGAACTGAAGAGCGGTGCTGCAACGACGATTTTGGACTTGCAGGACGCGGCGGATTAAAAATTAATTTTTGCGATGAACAAGGAACTTCGCGGGCCGCTTTGTGGATGCGCGGTTCTGCAACCGAACCGGTATTCAGAATAATGGCCGATGTTGAATGTGATTTTTTTCGCAAAATACACATTCAAAATAAAAAAACTGACGGCCGGCCAGCGAATACTACCGCAAATTTAGATGATATTCCGCGTTTAATTGAGCGTAAACTAATAGCATGGCAGCGGGACATGGTAACTTCTGCCGATGCCGAAGCTTTATGTTCTTAATTTCCAAGCGTTACGCCAATAAAGCTGCGCGAGCCGTTTAAAAACTCTTTCCAGTCAAGCGCTTTCCGTCCTGACCATTGCAGTCTGGACGCAATAAAAACGCCGCCCCCTGTTTTTATTATAATTCCGAGTTCCTTATCAACTCCAAGCACCGTTCCGCAAGGCGAAGCGTCTGATTTACAGGATAATGCTGTGCTGTCCGGCACGGCGCGCCCTTCAAGGATTAGTATCTGTTTGCCTGAACAAAAACTCCACGAAAGAGGCCATGGGGTAAACGCTCTAATTTGAGCGTCAATTTCGTTTGCCGTTTTGTTCCAGTTTATAAGCCCGTCTGTTTTTTTAAATTGACGGCAATAAGTTGCCTGCGCTTCGTCCTGTTTTGTTTCTTTTACAGTTCCGGAGCAAATTGCGACTACCGTTTCGGGCAGGATTTTAGCGGAAAGTTCCGCCATTAATGCAGAAAGCCGCGCAGAAGTTTCCGTTCCGTCCAGCACAAGTTTCTCTTGCGCCAGAATCGCGCCGGAATCGAGTTTTGCGGCGAGCCGTTGTATGCTCAAACCGGTTTCGCGTTCCATGTTTAGTAATGCCTGTTGAATCGGAGCAGCGCCACGGTATTTTGGTAAAAGCGAAGGGTGAACATTTATACCGCCGAGCGAAAAACGCGCAATGAATTCCGCCGGAAATATTTTTCCAAACGCAAAACAAACCAGCAAGTCCGCTTCCGGCACAAGCTCAAAATCTTTGACCAGCTTCAATGGTTCAAAGCCGGAAGCTTCAAGTTTTGCAGAAACTTTTTCTGCGGCGGCTTTTACTGCGCAGGGAGTTGGAATACCGGAGCGCCCTTTTGGGGTATCGGCATTGGAAAGCACGGCGCAAAGCCGCCAGCCAACGCCTGAAATTTGCGCTTCCGCCAGAGCCTCAAGAGAAGGCACGGCAATTTCCGGCGAACCGGCAAAAACAATTTTTTTTGTTTGCATATCATTTAATTCTCTATTAATTCTCTATTGAGAAGCCGCATGAATTACCGTTTGTTCATCGCCTAATTGCAGATAAAATACAAATTCAGGGGCATCAATCGGTACATTCCAGCGAAACTCTTCTGTTTCGGATTTGTCAAAAACGATTTGACGTTTTACAAGCGTCTTGCCGTTTTCCTGCGCTGCGCCTTTAGGTGTTATAACAACATCTACAATGCCTGTTTTTGCAGAGCGCAGCGCTTTTTTCTTTAATACAATAAAACTTGAATCGTTATAACGCATAACACTTATTGAAATTTCATTTTTTCCAAGACGCGTGGAGGAATCCGGTACAAGATATGTAACAAAAAGAATCATCAAACTCATTATAACAATAGCAATAAATGTAAACGCTTTTGGCTTTGTGTCGGTAAGCGAAGAAAAAAACGCAAAACGCCTGCGCGGCTGCGTTTCGTAAAGGTCGCGCACACGCTGAGACGCCTTTTCAAGCCTTTTTTCCCTGTTGTAATAAAAATGAATTTCGTTTTTATTCATCATTAATGGGAAGAGCGTAATTCAGTTTTTAATACGGCTTCCTGTGTAATTATAACAACGCGGCCTTCACGAAGCAAGCGGCGGTTTGCTTCTGTAGCAAGTATCTCGCGCGCGTCTTCGGCGTCAATAACAGGGTCGGTTGGGTTAATGCCAAAGACGCCCCGCGCTATTATCCGCAATGGCTTGTTACCTACAATTTTTTGTATATCGGACGAAAGTCCGGAGGCGTTACGCTGAAATATATGTTCGCTCCCCATATAATTTACCATTGTAGAATTTAAAAAGATTGACGGGTCTGTATGTTTTTTATCGAATACTAGCCTCATTTCAGTATCCCATATTTTTGGAAACAGGCAGGGCGAAAGCAGCGCTGAATTTTTGCGCCCATGAACAGGCAGTGGTTCAATGGCTATAATGACAATGCCTGTCCAGACTGCGGCAGGTTTTGGATTAACAATATACGGAAAATCGGCGCCGTTTTTATGTTTAATCAGCGCGGAAGAAACTTCGCTTAAATTTATTTGATACGACGCGCTTATTTCCTGAATATCAGGCGATATAAAAGGCGGTACGATTTTTGCGTCAAATGTAAGTTTATCCACGGTTTCCGGCGCAAGCTCCCCTCTTTCCACAAAATCGCCAAGCACAGAAGATGAATCTACAGGAATTGAATATATAAATGGCGGAATACTCGCGTAATAAGCTGAATAAAGCCGTTCTTCCGCAATCTTTCGTCCGGTAGGCATGGCAAGCCCAAGGCCGGCAAGCGAAAGCCGCACATTGGCTTTAATGTCCATTTCTACCCAGTCAAGATAGCCTGTAGTAGAGCTGTCTGCGGCGTATATATTCAACGTGCAGAGCAGTAATGCTGCGGTAATCTTAAATTGCTTCATAAATGGATTATCGGTTTAATAGAAGTGCCTCTTAAAAAAACGCAAAATTCCAACAAATACAGGCACCGAATACCAAAACGGCATTGAAGCCCGAATCGATTTTAAAACAGATGCCCGTTCAAGGTTTAAAAGCTTTGGAAATGGTTTTAAAACACCCTCCGAAAAATACCTGGCGGCAAGCGCTGCGCCATTGCTGTTTTCTGCAAGTTCTTCTTTTGTAACAATAAATTTTACGTCGCTGTACATAGCGGCAAGCAGAGGGCTTTTTTCCAAAGTAATTTCTTTAACAAGTTTTTCAAAAAGCTTATCGTCTTTCATTGCGGGGTCTGTATAGTATTCTTTTAAAATGGAATGCCAGCGGTAATTTAATTCTTTATATATTTTACCGCGAAAAGTTTTACGGTAATAATCAAAAGCTTCGTATAACTTTTCTTTATATACAAACCATTTTTCGTTTTCGGAATCGTGGAATGCTATTAAGTCCGGAAGACTTTCGCAGTTGGACGCAACAAAGCTTTTGTTTTTTATTATAATTAGTATTGCTTCACGGGAAAACCTGTCTACAATCGTAACGCCGTTTTCGTCTGTAAAAGAAGTTATATTCTTCATTGTATAAATAAAAGGTTCCTGATTCATTTTTAAATCAAATATTTTATTAAGCTGAATTGTTTCATCATGTTCTATTGCTATCTCGCGGTAAAATGACGAAAAAGATCTTACAATGGAGGCGCTTTGAATAACGGCAATTTCTTTGTCTTCGTTTTTTGTTTTGCCTCCAAATGTGTTTAAAACAAAACCGCAAAAAGTTGTCCATATCAAAAAATTGGAAACTTCCGCCTGTTTAAGGTGTACTTTGCACTCAGAAGGGTTTAATATTATCATATTAAATGTAGCGTCTGTTTGGCGTTCAAGCTCAGGCAGCTTATCTATTATTTTATTAAAAAACAGCGGCTTAAAATTATTTTCCACCAAAAAAAACCGGAGTTTTTGAATAGCGGCATCCAAAAGACGTTCATTTAAAAAAGAACTTAAAAGCACAATATCGCCTGCGCCGTCCGGCATAATAATTTTTAAAGCGGGCAGCTCTTCTTCCGGCGGATCGCTCAGCAATGAATGAAATTCCGTATCAAAGTCAAATGTTTTTATTTTTTCCGGCGGAAATTCATCTTTTATAATATTTGAATCCGGAAAGGGCTGTTCCGCGTTTTCTTCGCACTGCGCCCAAAGTTCGCGCAGGCGCTGGGTATAAAAAGCGCCAACATGAATATATTCAACTTTATTTTGTGTTATAAGACTTACAAGGTTTTGAATTGTTAAAATATCCATTTCCCTCTGAAAAATTTCGCGCGGCGATTCTGCCCATTGCTTCCAGGCTTCGTTTTTACGCGCTTTATACTTTGCGGAAATGGAAATTGAATCCAAAAAAACTTCTTTATTTACAAGCGCGCTGTGTGTTTTAGAAGCGTATTCACAAAGCATTGAATAAAGATCTGTATCTGCCATAATTATGCCGCCAGAATATTAATTTTATTCCATTCGGGCAAAAGAGTTTGCGGCCCCTCTGTTACAAATTTTTCCACGGCGGCAGCGCAGTGTTCAAGCACAAGTTTTAGTTTAACCGATTCCTCCATACTAAAACAGGAAAGCACCCAGTCCGATACACTGGTTTTGTTTTTTTCGCCGGGCGGCCTTCCTATTCCTATGCGAAGCCGCCAAAAATCAGCGCTATTCAAAGACGCTTTTATTGAACGAAGCCCCTTGTGCCCGCCCAGGCCGCCGCCAAACTTTAAAGAGATTTGCCCCAGTTCAAGCTCCAGTTCATCATGCACAACAAGAATATTTTCGTACGGTATTTTATAATAACACACAAGTCCTGCAACCGATTCGCCGGAAAGATTCATATAAGTTTCCGGTTCAAGAAAACACAGCGTTTTATTTATGCTGCCGTCTAAGCGGGTGATTTTTGCAAAGTTTCCCTTGAACTTTTTTTGCCATGTAAAAAAATAATTAAGATAAGGCACCAGCAGGCGGCCTGCGTTATGCCGCGTTTGCTCGTATTGGCGGCCCGGGTTTCCCAAAAAAACAAGCGCAAATATTTGAGCGCCGTCAGGCGGCCTGGAAAAAATCATGCGGCAAGCATAGCGCTTTTTATTTTATTTGTAAAGTTATAAAATTATAAATCATGGAAGAAGCGCTTAATCATTTTGACGAGGCCGGCAATGCCGTTATGGTTGATATTTCTGAAAAACAAATAACAGAGCGGGAAGCAGCAGCCTCAGGAATTATTTTTATGAAGCCGCAGACGCTTTCCATTATCAAAACCGGTACGGCAAAAAAAGGCGATGTACTTGGCGTTGCCCGTGTTGCCGGTATTATGGCGGCAAAAAAAACATCTTTTATTATTCCGTTATGCCACCCTGTATCTTTTGAAAAATGCGCTGTCGATTTTAGCTTTCCAAATGATGAATCGAACAGCGGCGCAATGGTTGAAGCGCGCTGTACAATCAAACTTACCGGTAAAACCGGCGCGGAAATGGAAGCGCTTACCGGAGTTACCGCGGCATTGCTTACAATTTATGATATGTGCAAAGCGGTTGACCGCGGAATGACGCTTTCTGAAATAAAACTCGAAGAAAAATCAGGTGGTAAAAGCGGCCATTATATAAGACCGCAAAATTCGCCGCGGCGCGTTTAGACAACGGCCGTTTAGACACGAAGCCTGACATCTTCTATATCGTAACTAAACAATTCGCGTAAGTCTGAAAGCCCAAGCGACATCAGCGCCATACGGTCTATGCCTATTCCCCATGCGGCGACAGGCACATTAACTCCAAGACTTTTGGTTACTTCAGGGCGAAAAATTCCGGAACCGCCAAGCTCAAACCAGCCAAGTTGCGGATGTTTTATATGAACTTCAACCGAAGGTTCCGTAAAAGGAAAATAACCCGGAACATATTTAATCTCTTTTGCGCCGGCGACTTCTACGGCAAACATTTCCAACATTCCAAGCAGAGTGCGAAGATTAACGTTCTCTCCAAGCACAATACCTTCGGTTTGATAAAAATCCGAAAGATGAGTCGCGTCAACCTTGTCGTAGCGGAAACAACGCAAAATACCAAAATATTTGCCGGGTATTTTTGCGTGCGGCAGAGTTTTTGCGGACATAACCGTTCCCTGGCTCCGTAAAATAAGGCGGCGCGTCATGTCTCTGTCAAAAGCATAATTCCAGCCGCGGCTGCCTGTGTCTCCGCCTGATTCATGCGCCGCGGCCACTTTGGAAAGCCAGGGTTCTTCTATGGCATTAGCATGGCCTGGTTCGGCAACATGGTAAACATCGTGAATATCTCTTGCAGAATGAAACTGAGGCATAAATAATGCGTCGCAATTCCAAAATTCGGTTTCTACAAGGGGGCCGTCAAACTCTTCAAACCCAAGCGCAACAAGCTTATCCTTAGTTTGTTCAAGAAAGCGTACGTATGCGTTGGTTCTGCCGGCCAGAATACGCGAAGGCGGTACTTTTACATTGTAAGCGCGGAATTTTTTTCCTTTCCAGGAGCCTTGTTCAAGCATTTCGGCGCTGAGTGTTCCGGTTTCTTCACCGGATATTCCCGCATTTTCCAGCGCCGTTACGATTTTATCCCGCAATGGCGTCCAATTCCAAAAAACCGTTTCCCTTTCGATAATACGAAAAGGCGCGTCCGCCGCGCCGCGTTTTTTTGCCAGCTGCAAAACAATTTTTTTTTCTGCTTCCGAAAGCGAACTTTCGCAAATACCGGAACCTGACTGTGCAGCAGCTGCTTTTTCGATAATGAGCTTAAGCGTGTTAATATGCGACTCTGCCGCGCCGGAATTACCCGTAAAAACAACTTTTTTTTCGGCATTTAACGCAAGCGCTCCTAATTTTGAAAGATTTCCAAATGCGCTGCCCATGTCTTTTTGCTCAAATTTAAGTAATGCCGCAATTTCCGGCAGGGCTAAACCCTGTTTTTCTTTTACAAGTGAATAGATTTGCTCTTCAGGAGAACCGTTTTTGTGCCAATGCCGGCCTAAATCCGTTAATTCATAAAAAACAATGCTTTGACGCCGGTTTTCGCAAATAATTCCCTTCGCGGCAAGCCATGAAAGCGCCTGATTTCCATTGCCTGCTTTTAATCCCAATTCCGCTTCAATCTTTTCTACAGAAAGCTCAGCGTCTGCCGCATATGCGCGTAATGTTTTGATTTCCAAAGGATGAAGATTTTTTACCAGCGTTTCGATATTATCCAAAATTAAACCTCTATATTATACTATCGTAAATTCAGCCTGCCGCGCAATAAGCCTGCCTAAAAACATGGCAGGAGCGCCCGCTGTAAAATGAAATAATACCGGAACAGCCGCAGAAACGTATAAAACAGATATGCGTACAATCGGTTGACATGGTATAATGAGGTTGCTAGAATAAAACAGCGCCCTTGTAGCTCAGTTGGCAGAGCACATCCATGGTAAGGATGAGGTCAACGGTTCGATTCCGTTCGAGGGCTAAGTTTTTATTTTTAACGGTTTGGCCTGAAATTCAGGGCGGCCGGTGTTGGATTATTTTAATTACAGGAGTTAATATGGCGTCAAAAAAGAAAGGGGCGGTTGAACTTATTGCCTTGCAATGCAGCGAGTGTAAACGGCGAAATTACACTACGGTGAAAAATCGCAGAAACCTGCAGGAGAAGCTCGAAATAAAAAAATATTGCCCGTTTGACCGCAAGCATACATTGCATAAAGAAACTAAAATAAAGTAATATTTTTTTGTCTATGATAATAGGCCAGTAGCTCAATTGGTAGAGCGGCGGTCTCCAAAACCGCAGGTCGTGGGTTCGATTCCTACCTGGCCTGATTGTTTAGTTAATTGACAGTCAATCGTTTTTTTGTTACAACAACTGTATGGTAGAACGTCCACAGTTATCTGTTGTTACATATCGCAAAGGAATGTACGTTATCCTTGAAGGCAATCGTGATTCTGATCGTTTTTTTATAGTTCAGAGTGGTAATATTCAACTTTCAAGAAAAGGGGAAACATTATTACAGGAATTGAACAGTTCATTACTTAGCGCAGGTGATTTTTTTGGTATTGTTTCCAGCATGGCCCAAAAGCGTCAAATCGAAACCGCGCAGGCAATGACCGATGTAACTCTTATCGCTGTAAACCGCGCCCAATTTGACGGATTAATTCAATTTAACACGCCAATAGCAATGAAAATAATCCAGCAATTTTCACGCAGAATGCGGTTTTTAAATTCACAGCTCACCAGTTTAACATTGAATTCAGTAGGAGAAACGTCCAGCGCGGTTGCTCTTTTTACCTCCGCTCAATATTATTTTAAACAAAAAAGATATGTAATTTCATCTTATGCCTATAAACGTTTTATTCAATGTTATCCGTACGATTCAAATATAGAAATTGCAAGGCAGAATTTAGAGGGAATTAAGCAATACGACAAGCCCAACTACAGAACAGGGAACGCTCCTTTTGTCCGTCAATACGGAGACGATATGCCTGTTTTTGTTGAAGGCGAATCCGGGGACGAACTTTTTATTATTCAGTCCGGTTCTGTAAAAATTACAAAGGTAATTAACGAAGAAGAAGTTATGCTTGCCGTGTTAAAAAGCGGCGATATTTTTGGAGAAATGGCGATTCTTGAATCAAAACCCCGTTCGGCAAACGCCATAACCTACAACAACGCAGTGCTTATGGTAGTGCAAAGAAGCAATTTTGAAGGGCTTTCCGCTACACAGCCGCAGGTTATTACACGCCTTACACAGCTTTTGGCAGAACGGATTTGGTTTAGTTACAGGCAAATAGAAAGCGCCGCCATAAAAGATCCGGTTGGACGCTGTTTTGACTGTCTTTTAATTAATATTGAAAGGGCAAATATTTCAATTCAATCAAAAACCAGTTATACTTTTAATTTTGGTCTGGAAGAACTTACAAAAATGGCCTCTATACCGGAACATGACGCAAAAGCGGTGTGCAAGAAAGTACTGGCAAACGAAAAGATTTCGATTTCCTATAATAAAATTGTTGTTTCTGACGTAATGGAACTTGTAAAACTAAGCGAATTTTACAGAAAGACTTCTCGCGGAGTTGTAAATGCCGTTTTCTGATATGTTTGGCCTTGCAAAAGACGGCGCGTTTGAACTTGGCTCCATTGCGGTTAATTTTTTTAAACTAAACCCTGAACTTTTATATCCCTTTGTTTTTGGCATATCGCTGCTTGTACTCATCGTGATTATAGGGGCGGCGCTTGCAATAAATAAAAAGAAGACTGAAGAACATCAGCAGGCAGAAACAGGCGCAGAATTTTATTCAAAACAAAATCCCTGCCCTCCCCCATTAGCGGAATTTAGCGCGCAAAATCCGCGGCAGGAAAGTGTAAAAGACGAAGCCGGCCCTAAAAACGGTTTATGCAGATTAACTGTACTGGAAGCCCGTATTGGTTTGATAAATGTATTAGAAGACGGCGCAGAGTCTGTGCGTGTTATGTGTGATGATTTTTTTAATGTATTCAATGAAGCCGCAAAAAAAACAAACGGCGTTATAGAGATGTTTTCTGACGCTTCCGTTGCGCTTTATTGGGGCAGTTCGGAAAGTCCCGCGCATGATGCGCTGAACGCTGCAAGGGCGGCGTTTTTGGCGCGGGCGGCAATATCAGAAATAAATAAAATCCGCGCGGTTAGGGGCGAAAAGCGTATTATAATGCTCGCCGGAATAAGCAGCGGGTATTTGCTGCAATCGCAGATAAACGGAAAGCATTTTTTTGCCGGTGAAGCCGCGCTGCTTGCAGCTCAGGCGCGGGAAGCGGCATGGCGCAGCCTTGTTGATATTGTACTTACCGCTAAAAGCTGGCGCTTTGTAAAAAATTATTTAATTACAGAAGAACTCCGCCCATTGCCCCATATAAAAGGAACTGCACCCATACGTCTGTTTGCCGCGGTAAATTTACGCTCTGTACCGCCTGAATCGCAAAACGCGCCTTTAACAGTTTCGCAGCTGCGCAGCAGGCTTGCAGTGGAGGAGCTGTGGCGGCAATAGACATAGTTTTCTTTGTGCTGTTTACGCTTGTTGTTATTCACAGCGCATTGCGTGGTTTTGCGCTGGAAATCACAGGAATTGCATGGTTTTTGGGAGGTATTTTTTTTAGTGTGGCGTTTTTTCGTGAAGGCGCCGCTTATATTCGTACGTTTGGACTGGATAAAACAGGCTATTTACCTGAGGCAATCGCGTTTTTAATTTTATTTTTAATAGCGTTTTTATTTATAAATATTTTTGGCGCAATGTTGAAAGAAGTTATAGAACGGGCAAATCTGGTTACGCTTGACAGGATTTTAGGCATACTGTTTGGTTTTATAAAGGGCATTGTAATAATTGCCTTTATAGTTATCATAATCAGGATTCAGCCATTGTTTAACGGCGAACTTTTCCTTAACGGCAGCATTATAGCAAAGTTACTTATGCCGCTTACATTGCGCGGTTATGGCTTTTTTGAAAATATTTTTGTGTAAAAGCTTTTTGTTTTATGAATTTTATGTTAACTTATATTGTGGCATACAGGCAGGTGGTTTATAGTCCGGGTTTTGAATAATTTGCCTGATTTGGAGGATTGTGTTGGATAAAAAATATGTTATAGTTTTGGTAGACGATAACGCCGTCAACCTTACAATAGGCAAAAGCATACTTGGAGACCGATACGAAGTAATGACTTTTGATTCGGCTGCGGCATTATTTAAATTTTTACCCAGCAAGCAGGCTGATCTTATTCTGCTTGATATTGAAATGCCGCAAATGAACGGTTACGAAACGATAAAAAAACTCAAATCCGAACCTAAAACCAGTGATATTCCGGTTATATTTCTTACATCAAAAAATGACCCCGGCAGTGAACTGGAAGGACTTTCACTTGGAGCGGTAGATTATGTCTCAAAGCCGTTTTCGCCGCCGCTGTTATTAAAACGAATTGAAAATCATCTTGCGTTAAGAGAATCTTCACTTAAATTAAAGCAAGCAAATAATCAATTGCTTTCGGCCAATAGCGAAAAAAGCATAATTGATGAATTGCAGCCCTCAACGCTTCTTATAATAACAAAGCTTATTGAATTCCGCAGCAGCGTAAATAAAGGCCATATAGAGCGCACCCAAAAATATTTAAAGATTTTTATAAATAAAATGATAGAAAAATCGGTTTATAAAGAAGAAATTTCAAAATTTAATCTTGAACATTTTATACCGGCAGCGCAGCTTTACGATGTAGGAAAAATAGCAATCAGCGATTTTCTGCTTAACAAGCCGGCCAAACTTTCCATGGAAGAGTTTGAGTTGATAAAAAAACATACCGTTTTTGGCGTATCGGCGATTAGAGAAATTGAACAGCAAACAAGGCAAAATCCTTTTTTGTATTATGCAAAAATTTTTGCAGGAACACATCACGAAAAATGGGACGGCACCGGCTATCCGCAGCGCCTAAAAGCGCTTGATATTCCTCTTGCCGGACGTATTATGGCAATTCTTGATGTATACGACGGGCTTATATCAAAACGCCCATACCGTGAGCCGCTTAAGCATGAAGTTGCGGAGCGCGTTATTATAGGCAGCGCAAAAACTCATTTTGACCCTGTTTTAATCGAAGTATTTAAATTGACTTCTTCGTTATTCAACGAAATTGCCGAAATAAAGTAATTCTATACGTCCAAATTGCTTACCAAAAGCGCATTTTCTTCTATGAACTCACGGCGCGGCGCTACATTTTCTCCCATTAGTGTAGAAAAAATACGCTCCGCTTCTACAACATCGTCCATGTGAATCTGAGTTATATTCCGGCGTGAAGGATCCATGGTTGTTTCCCAAAGCTGGTCAGGATTCATCTCGCCCAGCCCCTTGTAGCGTGTAACGCTAACCTTTTCGGGGTCGCGCCCGGATTCATTTAAAATTTTGTCTTTTTCAAAATCATCATAGGCATAAAAAGTTTTTTTATCAAAAGAAATCTTGTAAAGCGGCGGCATTGCAAGATAAATATAGCCGCGTTCAATAAGCTCATTCATATATCGGTAAAAAAAAGTTAAAAGCAATGTACGTATATGCGAACCATCTACATCGGCATCAGCCATAATAATAATTTTATGATACCGCGTTTTTGCCGCGTTAAATTCAGAACCGGCGCCGGCGCCTATGCTCGCTATAATAGGCTGTAGTTTATCGTTTGTTATAACTTTTTCTATACGCTGTTTTTCAACATTAAGCATCTTGCCCCACAGGGATAAAATCGCCTGAAATTTTCTATTGCGTCCCATTTTTGCGGAACCTCCGGCGCTGTCGCCTTCTACAATAAAAAGCTCGCAGTTTGCCGGATCTTTATCGCTGCAATCGGCCAGTTTGCCCGGCAGACCGGCGCTATCCATCGCGTTTTTACGGCGTGTAGCGTCTCTTGCGGCACGGGCGGCAAGGCGCGCTTTTGCCGCCAAAATAGATTTTTCCAAAATAGAATTTATAACTTCAGGATGACTGTCAAAATACAGCTCAAGCTGTTCGCTTACAAACTGTTCCACAATGCCGCGCACTTCTGAATTTCCAAGTTTCCCCTTGGTTTGCCCCTCAAACTGGGGTTCCGGCACCTTAACCGAAAGCACTGCGGTAAGCCCCTCGCGCACATCATCGCCTGAAAATCCTTCGTCAAACTTTTTTACAAATTTCGATTTTTTTAAAAAATCATTCAACGTACGCGTCAATGCGCCTTTAAAACCTACAAGATGAGTGCCGCCTTCGCGCGTGTTTATATCGTTTACAAACGAATACATTATTTCGTTAAAACCGTCGTTGTGTTGAATGGCACATTCAATCCCTATGCTGCCCTGTACAGGGTCTTCGCGTTCGCCTTCAATATAAACAGGGGTAGAATAAAGTGTCGTCTTTCCTGCATTAAGATACTCAACAAAACTTTTAACTCCGCCTTCAAAGCTGAATTCATGAACTTTTGGAACAGAAAGGCGTTCGTCCCGAATTATTATTTTAAGTCCCCTGTTCAAAAACGCAAGTTCCCGCAGCCTGTTTGAAAGTGTATCAAAATTATATGTTCCGGACTCCATGATACTGGTATCCGCCTTCCAGCGAATTGTAGTGCCATGTCTGCTGGTTTCGCCTGTTTCTTTTGTGGTTCCTTCCGCAATGCCGGTTTTGTAACGTTGATAGTGAATCTTGCCATCACGGTATATATAAGCTTCGCACCATTCAGAAAGGGCGTTTACAACAGAAACCCCCACGCCATGCAAACCGCCGGATACCTTGTAAGACTTTTTGTCAAATTTTCCGCCGGCGTGCAGGCGCGTCATTACCAGCTCTAACGCGGACACCTTTTCTTCCGGATGAATATCAACAGGAATTCCGCGTCCATTATCTTCTACGCGCACTACATCGTTGCCTTCAAGCACTACGGTTATTTCTGTACAAAACCCCTGCATCGCTTCGTCTACAGAGTTATCTACAACTTCGTAAACAAGATGATGCAGCCCTTCAATTCCTGTGGTTCCAATATACATACCCGGACGCGTTCTAACCGCCTCCAGTCCTTTTAAGACCTGTATATTCTCTGCCGAATAATTTTCTGCCATCGCCGTACTATAGCCTGTTTTGCGTTTTAAGTCCAGATGTGGGATTGCTGTGCCGGCTGCGCGGCTTTGTTGCCGGCCCCCCGGCCTTGCGCAAGCGCAAGGCCGCAGAAGTGCCGCGCCGTGTTGCGGCGCGGGAGGCGGCTGCGCGCTGCACGCGCCACGCCGCAGGCGTGGCGCGGTGGATGTCGGCAGCGAAACCGCATTGCGGTTTCGTGGGCTGCCGGTGGCGGCCGCTTGCGACAGTGCCGCGCTTCGCGCGGGCGTGTGTGTATGCCGCCGCCGGCACACACGCGCCGCAAAAAAAGCCCGCCGCAAAGCGGCCGGGCTTTTTTACGAAAACTTGCGCCCCCCCCCCCCGCATAAAGCGGAGGAAGAGGAAGCGCGTGCCAAACAGCCTGAAGGCTATTTGACAGCGAAGGCGGGGACAACGCCCAATTTAGTTGTAGCATCTTTACTTGGATTCTGATCCGTATACAGTAAGGTACCCCTACCATCATTAACAGGTAAAATTCTCAAATACATACTAACAAAGCGCTTAGCCTCTGCGCCGTCCGCGTCGCTGGGCGACGCCGTCCACCAATTACCCTCCCAAATAGCACCGGGTTTTCGCCTTTTCTCTTTGCTGTTGTAATACCCAAAGACCCCCTGGTTAGTGCCGGTTTCGTAATTATTATTGGCTCCACTGTTAGAGTCATTTCCAATAATTTCTTTTATTCCGGGCAGCCAGAGTTTGTCTTCTATTATGTCCTCCCCTGTCGCTACGCGGCCGCCTTTGTTAGCCAGCCTGCGGCTTACAGGCCATACCACACCATCAGGCACTCCGGCGTTCTTTAATGCGGGCCAGAAATTGTTGACAAGATATGTCCGCATTTCGCTTCCTGCATAGCCGTTCTGGTTGGTATCGGTCGCTTCCATGCGGGCTTTTCCCCCGTAGTTCTTGAAGTGGAAGATGAGGTGCGGCGTGCTTGTGCCATTGCCGTTCTTGTTGTAGTAGGGGTTTATTGCCACTACCATAAGCTGCAATGTGCCGTTATTCCAGTTGGTATTAAGGTTTATACCTCCGCCGTTGCCGTTGTATTCGGCCACGTTAAGGGAGCGCAGTTCTACATAGTCGCCCAGTTTTATAAGCCCCAGTCCGTCTGAAGGGTTCACGCTGGATGGTGATTGCGTCTTTATATGAGTGCTTACCCTGTTAAACGTGTCGGTAACATTCTGAGTTGTTATCTCAGAAAGCGCATAGCCAATAGTTTTAACGTTGAAAGTTACCATAAGGTCGGCATATCCCCCATATTGGGCGTAGAGGGTAACATTAGCGCTAAGCGCGTAAGTGTCGCCTGCTGCATAAGTTGTGCCGCTTCCGTCTGCCTTGGTGTTCCATCCAACAAAAGGCACATAACGGGTGTAACCGTCCATACTCGTATCAGCCTTGTTAAGCCCCATTCCAGCCGCAATAGTTACGCTTGTTGCCGTCTGTGAACCTGCTGCTGCCGGAGGCGTCCCCGTCCCGCCATTAACGTCGTAGATTAACGCAAAGCCTGCGTCCCACTTAGCGTAAAGCGTAACAGTCGCATTAAGCGTGTAACTTGCCCCTGCCGCATAAGTTGTGCCGCCGCCGTCCACCGCCGTGTTCCAGCCTGCAAAATAATAGCCGCTCTTAGTTAAACCGGTTCCCGCAGCAAGCGTTACGCTTGTGCCAACCGCCGCCGTTACAGCAGT
>JAIRPU010000092.1 GCA_031256815.1 Spirochaetaceae bacterium | reverse complement strand
AAGTTTTGGATGACGGCACTGTTTCCGACACGGCTTTCGACTTTAGCGCTGAAGTAACGGACAGCCACAAACTTGTAATGAAGTGGACGGGCATTACTTATCAGATTAGTTTTAAGCCTAACGGCGGGACTCCGGCGCCTTCCGTTGTTCAGATTCAATATCCAACCCCTGTGGCGGCTTCAAATATTCCCACAGTTACAAGGACATACTATGATTTTGGCGGCTGGTATAAAACAAACGCTCAAATTACAGACGCGAACAAGCTAACTGTAGGTTCCCTGATTACGGCAAACACAGAATACACGGCAAACTGGACGCCGGCGGCTACTTACTATCTTGAATCGTTAAGTGTAGTTTATGCTGGGCAAGCAACCGCTATTACGCCTGCTTTTGCCCCCGGCACCCAGAACTACTCTGCCACAGGCACGGCGGTAACCGGAAATGTAACGATAACAGCCAAGGCGATAGACCCGAATGCAAAAATAACGATTATACTAAAAGGGACGTCAAACACTGTACTAACAGTTGAAACGGCAAGCGGAAGCAGCGGCGTAAGCGGAACGACATCAGTGCCTACCGTTACTTTACCGCAGAAAACGATTCAGATACAGGTAAAAAACACATTGAATTTTATACAAAACTACGAAATTGACCTGACTCTTAACCAGGGTGCAAAGGACGTATGGTCAGGAACTGTAAACAACAAACTGAATGGCGGCACGGCAAGCGATGGCAAGACGATTAGTCAGCTTATTGCGTTTAACGCGGACAGGAGCATAAAGGGGATAGCAACACTTGGCAGCGGCACTGACTCACGCACCTGGACTATGGAGACATATTCGTATCAGGGTTTTAGGCCGCAGACGTTTATTGTTTATTTTTCGGAAGACGATGACAAGTCTGTTAGCGATGAGATAACGCCTGCGGGCGCTCCTCTTGCCCCTGCTGCAGGCATAGTCATTAATGCGACAAAAGCCGGAATCCGCCTTTCGGACGCAAACGAATTTTTACAGCTTGGCGACCCTGCGAATGTAGACAAAGACTTTGCTCTTGGCGGCGACATTGACCTTACAAATACAGAAGCCGCATGGGACGGCCCTACAAACTACAGCGGCCATTTCTATGGCAATGGCTACACGATTAAAGGACTGGTGCTAAGCGGCGGCAATGGGAACATTGCGTTGTTCAGAGGTCTTGGAGACGGCGCGGTTATTGAAAATTTTGCGCTGGAAGCTTATACGTCTGGTGTTTATAATACTGCTTCTCTTGAGTTCGGCGGTGTTGTAGGTTATATTAGCACGAGTGGTACAAGAACGATACGGAATGTCAAACTAACAGGCGATTTTGAATTCGGCAATATAACCAGCTCATATCTTGTAATCGGCGGTATTGTAGCAGAAATAGGAGATGGGGCACGCCAACTTACCGGTTCAACAACGATAGAAAATTGTTCGGTTGATTTATCGGTTGTTATAAACTCATCAAATACAGCAACAAATAGAAACAACATTATAACACTGGGCGGTATTTTATCTTCTGCAAGAGCGACAGTTGATATTAGTAACTGCCGCGCGAATGTAAACTTTCAGGCAAATTTGGCAAATGACCAGAAAGTATACGCCGGAGGTATTGTAGGTATGCGCGCAATTTTCAGCGAACTTTCAATTTCAAATTGCTATTCCGAAGGTGAGATTGTGGTAAACAACAATGCAAGGACGGCTTTTTATTCGCCTGACTGCGACATATTTGTAGGCGGAATTATAGGGGGCAGGCGTTTCAACGAAGCCGCACGTACGTTTAATATGCAAAACTGCGCAACGCTGGTAAAAAGGGTGCTTGCCATAGTGCCCGCGGGTTACGAAACCAACGCCTATGTAGACAGGGTTTACGGCGGCAATAACACTTCAGGATCCAACGGAACATGGACGCTTTCCAATAACTACGCGCTAAATAATATGCGCACTGGAAAAACAGACGCCACTTATCCGGGTGCATCCGTGGACGGTGATGCCACAGGTTTTGCCGGTCTTGGAAAAACGGAGGCAAACTTCAAAACAGAATCTACATGGACTACCGGCCTCGGCTGGAGCGCGGACATCTGGGACTTTGACGGCCTTAACAAATCCGGCGCGGACTTCTACTGGCCCAGGTTGAAGTAGACAAGTCAGACGGCGCGGGGGTCGCGCACGGCGCAGGCAGCGCTTCGCGCCCCGTCTGCGCGGTGCGCAGACGGGGTTGGCGATGATGCCGCGGGGGCGCGTAGCATCATTACCTGCGAAACCGCGTTGCGGTTTCGCAGGCCGGCGGCCGCTTGACAAAAACAGAGATATAAAACAGAATTGAATTAAACGTTGTTTATACGTTTTTGGGCCAGTAGCTCAGTTGGTTAGAGCACTGCTCTGATAAGGCAGGGGTCATAGGTTCAACTCTTATCTGGCCCATGCCGTAATTCGTTATTTATTAACGAATTACGGCATTCACTTTAAAGGTTTAGCGCCGTTTTGTTTGATGCAGGCTTCCGTTGCTTTCCAGCGCCGGTATGGGCATTGTTTCCCGCGGCTTATACGAAGACGAAGCTATCAATATAAACGTGCCAATTCCTATGGGCGCAAAACCCGCATAAAATATTACATCGGCCTGATTTTTGGGAATTTGCGTGCTTTCCATAAAATGCATTGCCCCCTGCGCCACTACTCCGAGCAGCATAACGGCAAGCCCCGTAACAACCCCCGCAGAACGCACTTTGCTGTCTAACCTGTCCGCTTTGTAAGGCACAATGTAGACGCTTTCCTCCGGGTCGCCCGGATTATATTCATAGCCTTCATTTGTTTTTTCCGCAGAAGAGGGGTCAAGATGAATCCCCGGCTCGTATCTGGCAGGATATTTAAATTGCCTTTTGTCCCAGTATTCGGCAAGCGCCTTATCTGTTTTTACACGCTCTACATTGTTTAAAAGCGAGTCCACAAAAATTGAATCGCCCTTTTTTATAACTATTCTGCCCAATTCCGGCATTGTAGCACGCGGCGAAAGAATCGCGGTTCCAGAAAGAGACGCAACAAGCAGCGAAGGCCTGCCCGGAGGCTGCACAAAAGGCAAAACTGTATAATCAACATTGATGTCGCCGTTCTCTATTTCCGTTACCGAAGCGCCGGTTTGTACAAAAATAGACGTGCCGATTTTACCGTGTTTAACAAGAATTCTGCCGTAGACCAATGTTACAGCGAGTGAATTATTGCCCGGAAGCGGGCCATTAAATACAAGCGAAGTGTTTTCGGCAAGTTTAATATTCGTTCCGCCCGGCAGAATACTAATATCCATAAAACTTCCAGGCCCTGTCTGCGCAATATCGCTTGACTTTAAAAAAATGCCTTTACCGCTAAGCTGTTGCGCGGTAAATTGCTGTTCCTGGTCTCCAGAAATTATTGTAAAACTGCTTCCCTGTACAGAAACCAGCTGCGCTATACCGCCGGACTGCGCATAACAAAAACCGGCAATAAAAAAAAACGCAAAAATAAACAGCTGTCTATATTTGGTGTTTTTAAACAACATTCCCCTCCCCGCGCATATTTTTACATATACGCATTTTTTATATCGGCATTTTTGGAAAGGCGCTTTATTGTGTTATGTCCGTGCAATAATTCCTAATTAGAGAAAGTTTTGGGCGCATTTTTGCCGGAGGCGGCCGTGCTTAGCGCGGTATTATCGCCGGCCGCGGCCTGCGCAACGCGCAGGCCGCGGGGACAACGGCCGCCACACCGCAGATGCGGTGTGGCGGCCTACTGCGGCGCTTCTGCCTCCGGCAAAGCGCCGAGGGTGCGCCCGAAAGGGCGTAGATGACTACGATGGCACGCGCCGGCGCAGTCTACACCTGCCGCTTCGCGGCCGCCGCAGGCGGCCACCACCGGAAGCCGGGCTAAACCGCCTGCGGTTTCGCCCGGCCGCGGCCTGCGCAACGCGCAGGCCGCGGAACAACGGCAGCCTCCGGCAAAAAACGCGCTTTCCGCTACAATTTGCTTCGCTTCGCTTGCAAATTCCGCTTCAATCGCTTGCGCGGCCTGCGCGGCCGCATGATGCGGCGCGCACAAAAATTATAATTTTTGCCGCAGGTTTTAATTCAATGTTATGGGCGCTTCACGAAATTCGTAAAGCCCATTTATGCCAAGCCTCACACGTGCAAGCGAAAGTTCGTTAGTGCCATTTTGTCTTTTAACACGATACGTTTGCTTTGGCAGTTTTAAATCTTTTGAAGGAATAAACTCCAGCAGCTCATACCCGCCAATTTTATAAAAAGCGTACTTGCCTTTGTTTAAGCTGCCGTTCAATTCAATTTCGTAGGAGCCGTCCTGATAAAAAAACACTCTGCCTATTGCGCTGTTATACTCCGCGTCTATTCCGGGGCTAACCGAAATAGCGTCCTTGCCGGTGTTGCGCAGCGTTTGGGCTTTGCGGTAGGAACCATCCCAGGGCGCGTTCATTATTATACGCATTCGTACATCTTCCGAAACACGCACGCTAATTGAATCAAGCGATTTTAATTCAATGTCAATTTTACGGTTAAGTGTTGCTACAGAAATATTTTGAGACGAAATAAAAAGCCCGTATTTTGTTGCATAAGAAGACTGCCAGCGAAAAACCTGTTGAGTATCATCATTATAAAAACTAACTTCGCGTTTTGCCGTGTCAAAATAAATATAACGTTCATTGTCTATTGCGCCTTCATCGGTAATATGATACCAAAGCCCGTCTACAAATTGTTCAAAACCCTGCTTGCCGCCGCTTAAAAGCTCCCGCAGACGGGTTTCTTCAATCTTTGCGCCCGGAATACGAACGGAACTTTCTTTGCGGTACACTGCCGCAATGGGGTCGTAACGCCAGCTTTCTTCAATCTGGTCAAAACTGTTTGCCGAATAAGGGTCATGGCCGCGGCTTGAAATTTGCCAGCTTGCCCCATTCGCAAAACCCATTTGATACGCCTGACTGCGCTCAATTTCATTTATCACTATAGTCCCGTCCATAACCAGACGGATAATTTGTTTGTAGGAAGGATAGCCTTCGCGCTGTTCATTTGCAGGAACTATGCTGAACGCGGTAAGAGTCTGTTCGTCATTTTGATTCATGCCCGTTACCGCAACGCAATTTCTGTGGTTGCCTATAAGGTCGATGCTAAAAAGAGAAGCCGTAGCATGGCGCACCGCTGCTGTAGACGCGTTCCAAACCCGCCTGTATTTATGATGTTCTTCGTCATAATCAACAAAGGTAATATAAATCAAATTGTCTTTTTCCATAAGATTTCTGTATGCAATAACCTGTTCTTCAGCGCCATCGCCGTCAAAATCTTCGGCAATTACTGCAATTTGAACTTCGCCATCTTCAAGTTTTACAACGGGAAGCACTCCGGAAGCGTAATTCATGCGCTCAACTTCGGTTTCTACAGTTTCTGTTGTATGCTCGTTTGAAAACTCCGGTATTAAAACCCTGCTCTGCGCGGCTTCTTTTTTTTGCCCTTTCCAAAAATCTTTTGGAAGCACAACAAGCAGCATTATGCCAAGCGACGTAATTAGAAATACAAACGTTGTAAGTTTTCTTAATTTTGAAGATTCAAATTTATTTTCCAATTGTGGTTCCTGTAAACGCTTTGTTCAGTAAAATGTTTTCTAAATTTTTTATTGGATGTCCGGCGGCAAAAATCACTTTTATTCCCGATTCGCTTGCCAGTTTGCTTGCTATTGGGTCAAAGGGCAGGTTTGCCCCGGGAACCCAGGCATCGCCAACCATTGCGCGGAATTCCCGCCACGAAATTGAATCCAGCGGTTTTGCCGATGGGTCGCGCTTCGGGTCGCCTGTGTAAATTTTTTCTATATTGGAAAGATTGATTACCGTGTCTGCGCCAAATTTACGCGCCAAAATAACCGCATCGTTGTCCGAAGAAAACCCCGGTTTCCAGCCCGCAGCTACAAGCACTCTTCCTTCAAAATCAAAAGCCTCGCTTGGGTCGTAAACTACATTTTCGCTGCAATGCTTTCTTAAAATTTGCCTTATAAGCTCGGCGTTCAATCTTGTTGCCGCTATTCCAATCCAGTCGGCACAGTCGTTTAACTCCGCCTTTTTTTGCCCCGCGGCCTCCGGCCGGACGCCGTCAATTTCAAAAAACGCTTCCTGATAGCGTCTTGCCGTGCTGCCGCCGCCTGTAACAATAATAAATTTACGCGATTCATCCGCGGCCAACAGCGCTTCGATAAGCGCTATAAACTCTTTTATGAATGTTGTTCCTATTTGTTCAGGAACAATAAGCGAACCGCCAAGTGAAATTACACTCGTCATAAGATTATATTAAACTGTTTCCTGCAAAATGCGAATAGTGCGCTCCGCACAGATATTCCACGAAAAAAGCTTTGCGCGTTCCAGCCCTGCGGCGCGGCAGCGCATATAAATTTCGCTGTCTGTTGCAAGCGAAATCATCCGTTCCGCCATGTCCTCGGCATTTTCCGGGTCAAAGTACAACGCGGCGTGTTCCGCGGTTTCCGGCAGCGCCGCGGCGCGGGCGCAGGCAACAGGGATGCCGGACGCCATAGACTCTATCGCGCTTTGCCCAAAACCTTCGTAGCGGGACGGAATAACGGCAAAATGCGCGCCGGCATAAAGCCCCGGCAGGTTTTTTGACGGAAAGTTTCCTGTAAAAAAAATATCGTTTTTGTATTTTGAATTAAACGCCGCGGCGCGTATCGTTCCCGCGCCATGGTCGTCCGAACCGGCAAATACGATGCGGTGCGGAAACTTTGTTTTCTCTTTAAAAATCTCAAACGCCTTTATCAATGTAATATGATTTTTTATGGGATGATGAAGCCTGGATGCATACAGAATGTATGGCCTTTTAAAACCGAAGGGCTCAACAACCGCGTCATCTTCTTCTGTCCGCGGATAGTATACTGAACAATCTACCCCGTTTGGAATAACTTCAATTTGAAACTCTTTTACGCCCGTCATTTCTATAAGCTCATGTTTTACCCATTCGCTTACCGCGATAATGCGGTCAAGCCGGCGAAGTGAATCCGGCAGCGCTATTCTAAGCACCGCTCCAAGGTGTTCTCGCGTCTTTCTTGTCCCCCAATATGCGGCCATATCGTGAACGGTTCCCACAGAAGCGCAAGGAAATCTATTCGGCAGCCTGCGGTGAGCCGCCGGAAAAAAACAAATGTCGTATTTTCGTTTTATTGCAAATCTGCTGTACTTAAAAACGTGCCAAAGTGAGTTTGCCGTTTTGCCGGAAATTCTGCCTACAGAAACAAAGTCAATCTTGTTATCAAGGTCGGCAAACGCAAAACGGTCAAACTCCCAGCCAAAAAGCTCGTATTTTACGCTCGAAATCGGAATCCGTTTTAGAATTTGAGTAAGGTAAACGCCAACTCCGGAAACCCCGATATTACAGGCAAATGTATCTATGCCTATTTTCACTATCCTACCCTGGCATACTGATTTATTAGCACGCCAAGCATCGAGTCTCCAGATTGAATTACTTTTTGGTTCGCCTCGTAGGCGCGGTTTATTTCTATAAGATTAACCATTTCGGTTACGGCATTAACATTGGACGCTTCGGTAAAACCCTGCAATATCTGCGGTTTTGCGCCTTCTTCAAATACTTCAGCTTCGCCTGAATATTCGGTTTTGTTGTAAAAACTGGAACCCTGTTTTTCAAGATAACGTTCCCGCTCAAACCCGACAATTTTTAAAGTATCAAGCAAAACCGCCTCTCCCCATGTGTTATCCTCTCTGGAAATCATAAGCGAATCGTTATCCGCATAGGCGGCGTTTATCCATACGCGCCCTTCTTTATCAACTTTAAAATTGTTGGCTTTTACTTTAAGCCGGCCGTTTTCGCCCAATACAGGGTAGCCTTCTTTTGTTTCCAGGTAACCTTCCTTTCCCAAATGAAAACTGCCGTTGCGTGTCCAGCGCTCGCCATAGGGGGTCTCTATGGAAAAAAAACCGTCTCCTTCAATCATTAAATCAAAGTCGTTGCCGGATTCTTTTGGCGCGCCCTGCTCAAAGTTTGTATAAAGTTCATTGAACTCAACGCCGGTGCCAAGCTTGCCCACAACCGGAGCAGCATCGCCGGAACCAAAGGGCGGAATTTTATAAACTCCGTCATCGCCCATGCGCCGCATTAAAAGTTCCGGAAACGCCTTAAATGTAGTTACATCACGCTTATAACCGTCTGTATCTACATTGGCAAGATTATTTGCCGAAGCATCAAGCCGCCATTGCTGCGCCCTCATGCCGCTTGCCCCGGTCCAATATGTTCGTATCATATTAATCTTTCGGTTTCTTTAAGCGCCGCCTTAATAATACGTTGAACAGAATATACATAAATTTAGTAAACAACGTTTAAAGCGCTTTTTAAGAGATTTTGAATTTTGTTTTTTTGCCGGAATCCGGGTCAAAAAAAGTTATTGCCCTGGCTTTAAGATTAAAACTGCCATTGGGCTCTCCGCCATAAAGCACATCTCCTGTAAGCGGCCAGCCAAGCCATGCCAGATGACAGCGAATCTGGTGCCTGAAGCCCCGCGTTAAAGAACATATTACTTTGCGTGTTTCGTCAGTATTTGCCGCTTCCTGATTTTTGGCTAAAGAAAATTTTAACACCTTTGTCTGGTACAGCGTTTTTTTATCCGGTATTTTTTCCTGTGCTACCGGTCTTACAGCCTTTCCGCCCGGGCCAAAAGTACGAAATGCTGACTCTATGGTAAAATCTGTTTTATAAGGCAAGGAAGGCGGCGGCGGGAAGCCTTCAAGCGGAACCGAACGCTTTTTTACAGTTGCCTGATACTGTTTAACAAAAAGCCCCTGCCGCTGTTCTTCGCAAAGCGCTTCGTAGGCGCACTGTGTTCTTGCGGCGAGTACCAGCCCGCAGGTTTGTTCGTCAAGTCTGTGCAGAATTCCGCCTTCCACAGGTTTTTTCCCGTGTACACGGCCAAGCTCCGGAAAGCTTTTTAAAGCCCAGTTTAGCAAAGTCCCCTTTTCTTCAGAACGCAAGGGAACGGTATGCATTCCGGCCGGCTTGTAAAATACAATAAAAGAGCCGGACAAAAAAATTACGCGGGGCTTCATTTTTTATTTTTTAATGGTGAAATATTGTTTTTCATAAATAAAAACACCGTGCCAAAGGCACGGTGCAAAGCAGAGTATGTATAAGAAATTACTACTTTACGCTATCAGCCCATTTGTCAACTTCGGCTTTGCTGGCCGCAGCGACATTCTTGAATATCGGACCAGAAACAACTTCTTTAGCTTTTTTCTTGTTTATAAGTCCGTCCATGTTTTTCTTAAATGTGGCTTCTACAGATTCCAGTGTGCTGGTACCATAGTAAATTACCTTTTTGCCTTCGAGTTTTGCATCGTTAATGAAAAGTTCAACGGCTTTAGGCGCGCCATTGTTCCATACATCCGTGCCAATGTATACGGTTTCGTATGCATCAACATTTACCGGTTTAATCTTTGGAGGTTTTTTGCCTTCGCTCGCTACTGCTGCTTTAACAAATTTGGCTTTGTCAGCAAGCGCTTTCGCGTCGTACGGGGGGTCGACCTCTAACCTGATAACATCGGCATTCTTTTTTGCCGCTATTGCGTCGGCAGCAACTTTGTCGCCATCGGCGGTAGAGAAGTAGACCACCACTACTTTTTTTGCGGCTGCGCCTTTTTGCGCAAATAGACCAAGCGGCGCTATAGCGCAGAAAGCTAAAACCGCCAAAACTGTAATTGTCTTTTTCATGTTTTTTCTCCTTAAATAGTGAAAAAGATTAAGATGTCCTGCTTACGCAGGCGCAGCAAGCTACCCACAAGCGCTTTACTGCTATTATTATTATTGCACTCACATTGCGTTTTGTCAAGCGCCGCATTGACAATAATAAAAAAAAATGGCAGAATAAAAAAAGTTTTATAAAAAGCAGGGAACATAATGGGGTTTTGTTACAGAAGGAAGGTTTATGGAAACTATAAGCTCTAAGTACGGCGCTCTTATAAAAAAATCGATTGGCGCTTCAAAAGTTGCAACATACATTACGCCTGAAAATGTCTATCAACCCGGTGAACTTGCCGTGCGCCCTTTTCTTGACCAGATTGTAGAAGAGCTGGCGCTTAACGGTTCAGGCATAAGCGGCGCAGAAAACCTCGTAGCGCTGCTCGAAAAAGCGCGCGGCGGCGCTTCCTGCCTTGTGCTGCCGGAGCATTACAGCAATACAGATTTACCTTGCATCTCTTATTTTTTACGGAAACATTCTACTGCGGGAGCTGAAGTTGCTGAAGCGCTTGTTGCCATAGCCGGAATGAAGCTCAACGAACAAAACCCGCAGGTAGCGGCGTTTGCAAGCGCTTTTTCCCGCATTGTTATTTGCCCAAGCCGCTATCTTGAACTTTACAATGGCGAAAAAGACCCTGAAGAAAGGCTTAGGGTTATAAAAATAAACCGCGCTTCCATGCACGCTCTGGACGAGCTTAAACGGCAGGGCAAGTTAATTCTTGTTTTTCCGGCGGGGACGCGCTACAGGCCATGGGACCCGGGTTCCAAACGGGGCGTGCGCGAAATAGACTCTTACATAAAAAGTTTTGATTATATGTGCCTTATATCTGTAAACGGCGAGCTGCTCAAAATTCGTGAAGGCGACATGATAGACGATTATGTAAACAATGATGTTGTGCGGCTTACGGCATCGCCGGTTTTGTCCTGCGCGGAATTCAGGGCAAACGCAAAGCTTAACGCAAGCGGCGCGGACAGAAAACAGGCCGTTGTTGACGCGATAATGGCAAAGCTTGACGAAATGCACAATGCCGCCGAAGCGGAGCGTCAAAAACTGCTTGATAAAACCGGAGGCCGCTAGTGCCCGCGTTTGAACGCGAACTGCGGCTTGGCAGGCTTGTGCAGGAAAAAATCGGCGCGCTTATCGTGGAAGGTAAAATAAAAGACCCGCGTGTGGATTCTTTTCTTACTGTAACAAGGGTTGAAGTTTCGCGGGATATTTCGTGGGCGGATGTGTTTGTTTCCAGTTATAAAAGCGCCGCAGGACTTGAAAAAGGAATAGCCGGTTTGCAAAGCGCCGCAGGCTTCATTCAGGCTAAATTAAACGAGCAATTAAGGCTGCGTTCAACTCCAAAACTGCGGTTTCATGCGGACGAAGGCTTGCGGGAAGCGTTTGCTCTTAACCGTCAAATTGACGAACTTGTAAACGGGTAAAATCAGGTTAAATGCGTTCAAATGCCGATATTCATTATGGGATGAAAAAAATCGTTTTATTTTTGCTGCTTTCGGGATGCATTGCAGCACAGGACAGGGCGCAGCCTAAACTTCCAGCCAAAGATTTAGTTTTAACTTCAAAGGCAGGTCAGATTACAATAAACGCGGAGCTTGCGCGGAGCGAAAGCGAAAAAACCGCCGGACTTATGTTCCGCAAAAAGCTTGCGGACGGGGAAGGAATGCTTTTTATTTGGGACAGCGACCGTATTCTTTCATTTTGGATGAAAAACACAAAAATTCCTCTTTCTATTGCCTATATAGACAGGGAAGGAATTATTCGGGAGATACACGATTTGCGGCCGGGGCAGCTTAATTCTGTGCAGTCTTCAATTTCGCTTCGCTATGCGCTTGAAGTGCCGCAGGGCTGGTTTGAACGCGCGGGGCTTGCTTTAGGCGACAAAATCGATTTAACTGGAGTAAATAAATGAGTGTTCAAAAACTTTTTGTAATTAAATATGGCGGAAACGCAATGGTAGACGCCGCGCTTATGGCGGCGGTTGCCGAAGATATTGTTTCGCTGCGCCGCGCAGGCACCGGTCTTGTGCTTGTGCATGGAGGCGGGCCGGAAATTGAAAAACAGCTTGCCGCGCAGAATATAGAAAGCCGTTTTGTAGACGGGCTCCGGTATACAGATGAAGCGGTTATGGATGTTGTGCAAATGGTGCTTTGCGGCAAAATAAATAAAAATATTGTGGCGCTTTTACAGAGCAAAGGCGGCGCGGCGCTTGGTCTTTGCGGCATAGACGGGGCAATTTTAAAGGCGCGGCGCGAAACCCGCGCCAATCTTGGGCTGGTAGGGAACATCGAAGATGTAAACGCGCCTCTGTTACATTCACTTGTTGATAATGGGCTAATACCTGTTATATCGCCTGTGGCAATAGGCCTTGGAGCAGACTCCGGACGGGCGCTTAACGTTAATGCCGATACTGCTGCGGCAATGATTGCGGCGCGGCTTGGCGCGGCCGAACTTGTGTTAATGACCGATATTGCCGGACTTTTGCGCGATGTTCACGACCCGCAAAGCCTTATTTCGCAGATAAGCGCCTTTGAACTTGCCGGACTTAAAAACAACGGCATTATCTGCGGCGGCATGATACCCAAAGTTGAAGGCTGCATTACAGCAATAAATTATGGAGTCCGCAAGGTGCGAATAATAGATGGCAGAATTCCGCACGTGCTGCGGAGAAGCTTTTGCCAGGGCGAATGTTACGGCACACTTATAGCCGCCTAATATAATCTGGCCCAGGATTATGCAGAGCAGGCGCTTTAAAAAACCAAATAATGTCTGCCGCTTTTTTTTGTTTTTTGTAACAATATTTTTATCCTGCGCAGACACTCCGCTTGAATTTATTCCTGTAGAACAGATTATGCTTTCGCAGACTGTAGAGATTCCTACAATTTACGATTATGAAAACATTGTTAATCAAAAAAAAATAACTATTGTTTATTATACCAATGAATATTTTATTATCGATGTTAATTCGGTAATGTATCTTTTACGCTCGCGCGGTTATAAAAATTTTCATGATTATAAAGAGGGCAGGCTTGCCGAACCGGAACCGAATTCAATTTTTAAACCGGGGTATCCGCTAAAAAGACGCTGATTTTTGGAGGTTATAATGATAATAGGCATTGATATTGGCAGCACTACAACCAAGGCAGTTTCTATTGAAGACGGCAGGGTTATAAAAAAAATTAAAACAAGGGCCATAGATGCCGTAACTTCGGCGACCGGCGCTTTTGGCAAAATGATGCTGGAAAATAATATTGAAATGCGCTGTATAGACAGAATAATGATTACCGGCGCAGGAGCTTCAAAAATAAAGTCAAATATTTTTGGCATTCCTACATCAAAAATTGATGAATTTACCGCGATTGGAATTGGCGGAATGTTTCAGGCGGAACGTGAGAATGTAATAATTACAAATATTGGAACAGGTACCGTGCTTATAGAGGCAAAAAAAGAAAAAATTTCTCATATAGGAGGTTCTGGAGTTGGCGGCGGCACCATACTTGGGCTTTCCAAAAAACTTTTGCAGTCTACAACGTTTAATGATATTATGGAAATGGCAGGCGAAGGCAGCCTTAGCCAGGTTGATCTTTTGCTGGAAGATATTATAGATACTGAACTTAGTTTTCTTGCCCGTGATGCCACAGCCGCAAATTTTGGCAAGATGCTGGACAGCGCCAAAAAAGAGGATATTGCGCTTGCCATAATAAATATGGTTTATCAGGTAATAGGGATGCTTTCGGTTTTTGCGGCGCGAAGCAAAAACAGCAGCAGCGTTTTGGTTACAGGTTCGGGAAGCGATAACCAGATTGGCAAAAACACTTTACGCGAAATATCAAATATGTATGAAATTAACTTTGAATTTCCGCCGGACGCAGACTACACAACTGCGATAGGCGCAGGACTTTCTGCATAGCGCTAAACAATAACATGGAGCATGGGGGAGTCGAACCCCCGGCCTATAGATTGCGAACCTATCGCTCTACCAACTGAGCTAATGCCCCGCTGAAATAAATCTAGCAGCAATAATCTTTTTTTGCAAGCGTGCATTGCAGAGGCGATTGTTGCGTGGAGTGGTGGTTTACACTGCGGCGGCGCTGCCGATATTGCGGGGCAGGGCTGCGCTGCGGCCGCCGGCGGGGTGGCGCGGTGCGCCCGTAGGGAAGCGGGGATATGACGCGCGCCGGCGGAGGGCTGCCGCAGCGCGCCACAAGGCCACGGCTGGCGCCGCTTGGTTAAAGGCCGCAGCGCGCCGGCGGAGGGCTGCCGCAGCGCCACAAGGCCACGCATGGCGGCCGCTTGGTTAAAGGCCGCATTCTTCAAGCAGAGCGGTATTTGAAAGCAAGGCCGCGGTGTCTCCTTCGGCGTGAATTTGGCCTTTGTGCAAAATTATGGCGCGGGAACAAAGCGCCTTTGCCAAATCAAAGTCATGTGTTGCTATTATCTGTGTTTGAGGCAGGCCGCCAAGCGTGGAAATAAGAGCGCGGCGGGCGCGCGGGTCAAGATGCGCCGAAGGTTCATCCAGCAAAAGAATACGCGGGTTCATTACAAGAACACAGGCAAGCGCTGCCTGTCTTTTTTCGCCGCCGGAAAGTTTGTGCGGCATCTTGTCTTTTAAATATAGGATTCCAAGCTTTTCGAGCTGCAGTTTCGCTTCAGCCTCAATTTGAACATGACGCTCCGCCCTAAAAGCAGGAGGAAGTTTTTGCTGTTCAAGATAGTTAAGCGGCCCAAAAAGCACATCTTCCCATACGCTGCTTGTAAAAAGCTGGTCATCAGGATTTTGAAACACAAGCGCCGCGTTTTGCCGTACCGCAGGAAGATTTTTCTTTTCTACATTGAGGCCGCATACAAAAATCTCTCCTTCGCGAACCGGAATTATCCCTGTAAAACATAGAAGCAGTGTCGATTTTCCCGCTCCATTGGCGCCGATAAGCGCTATACGCTCTCCTTTTGCCGCGCTAAAACTTATGCCGTTTAGCACATCTCCTTCCATTGAGCCAGGATAGGCGGCAAAAAGATTTTTAACCAAAAGTTCAAAACTCATCTTACTACAAACGCTCCAAGCGCCGCGCTTAAATCAAAAAAACGCAGAAACACAAGTATCAAACTTGCCGTAAACATAAAAATTATATCCTCTGCGCCAAACTTTTCTGTTTTTGCGCTAACATATACACCATAAAAGCCGCGGCACTTCATAGCGTTGTAAACACGCCCGGCCTTGTCCATGCTGCGAAGTAACATTCCGCCCAAAAACGCCCCCATATCCCGCAGCTTTATTGCTTTTGCCGATGGAGAGCGAAGCATATACGCCGTCCACGAATTGCCGGCTTCTTCAATCAAAACGCCAATATAACGGTAACTCATCATTATTTGAAGCCCAAAAATTCGTAAAAGCCGGTTCTTTGTAAGAACGCCCGCAATAGCGCTAAACGGCGTTGTGGCAATTAGAAGCAGCGCCGAAAACACACAAAGCGTAGTTTTTAAAATTAGGGTTGCGCTGGAAAGAACACCGCGTGTAACAGCAAGGCCGGCGATGCTGAACACAGGCTCGCGTTCAAAAATTATGTTTGTAAGGGCCATCGCCAGCGCAAAAGGCAGCGCCACAGCAAGCCGCGCAAACAATGGCTTTAACGGAGTAGATGAAAGAGAAAGCAAAATTGCCGGATAAATAAAAAACGGCATTAGCCGCCCGGGCGTTTCGCGCGGTATTGATATTACAAGCGCAATGAATATGAATGTAACGGCAAGTTTTGCCGCGCAGGAAAGCGAATGCACCGGCGAGGAGAGCCGCCCTAATCTTTCAAGATGGTCTATGCTCGCACCCGCGCGGTGAAAACGTCCCATTATTCGTATCTAAGCGCTTGCAGGCCTGCGCCGGCGAATTATATGAATCAAAAAACCAATGCCGCAGACAATAACAAGCGTTATCAAACTGCCGGCAATTCCAGAGATTGAAGTTCCAGCATTGGAAGATTCGTCTCCATCCGCATTTTTAAAACCGTAGTCCGGAAGAAACGCTGTGGCTTCTACAGCTCTGCCGGCCGCAGAATGCGCGGCGCTTTCCGCCTCTAATTCGGCGGTTCCGGCGGCTTTTTCAAGCGACCACTCAAGCCCGTCCGGAAAGGCCGAAGCAAAAATCGAAAGCGCGCCTCCTACAACCAAAGTAAGTACGGCAAATACGCCTAAAACTTTTGCAAGACGCAGCTTTGGGTCAATTTTTTGTTCAGAAGCCGCGCTTTCCAGCAGTTCTGGCCGCGCCGCCTGAACAAAACAGAGTACGGCGGCGGTAACAAGCCCTTCTCCAATCCCTATAGCAAGATGTATTGGCTGCATGAGCAGTAAAAACGTAGCAAAAGGGAGTTCGGTTATTCTGGAAGCAAGCGTTTCCAGAACAACGGCCAGCGCTCCTAACTGCAAACCGGCAACTACGGCGACAATAGAGGCTAAAGTTACCTTCGGTTTTGTCCATGAGTTGCCTGCAAGCGGTTTAAAAATCAGCGGATACGCAAAAAGGCATGGAAATACCCCCATGTTTACCACATTTGCCCCGTAAGCCAAAAGTCCTCCATCGGCAAAAAAAAGACATTGAATAATTAAAACCGAAGCCAATGTAATAAGCGCCCCATAAGGGCCAAGAATTGCAGCAAGCAGGATACCTCCGCCTATGTGGCCTGAGGAACCTGTACCAGGTATTGTAAAATTTATCATTTGACCGGCAAAAATGAATGCGCCTAAAATACCCATAAGCGGCACCTTTTTTTCGTCAAATCCCGAACCGGCAAGTTTTTTTGCCGAAAAACCAATCGCCGCAGCACCGGCGGCAAGCATAACGCCGCCAACGGCCGGCGATACCAACGCATCTGACATGTGCATAACAATCTCCTTCCTAATAAAAAAAACCATGAAGAGCCGTTTTAACACGGAATGCCGCGCCAAACACGAGCCTTCATGGCCTTCTTCACAGGAAAACACCGCCTTCAGACGGACACTGATTTATAGCATACATACCCAATTATGTCAACTGTTATGCGCACGGTTTTACGCGACTCTAAATTTGGCACGGTTACGAGACCGTCCTCTTAGGAAGAGAATAAAAATCTTATAGATTTTTATT
>JAIRPU010000003.1 GCA_031256815.1 Spirochaetaceae bacterium | reverse complement strand
AAGGCGGCCACCACCGGCAACCAGGCGAAACCGCGCGCGGTTTCGCCTGGCCGTGTCCCGCCGTGCGAAGCGCGAAGCGGCGCGGCACACAACGCCGGCCGCTTGCGGCCGGCAGCAAGCGGCCGGCAGTCGCGCGCGTGCCTCCGGCAAAAATGCGCCCATATAAAATACATTTTCGATAGCTGTTATTGACAACAAACTGTATGCTCAACTAAAATTCATAAGGTTAAGACTTGCGCGGAAGCTCTGAACGAGGAGGCAGGCGACCATGGAGTATCCGTTTATATTAGGCACCGCCGGTCATATAGACCATGGTAAAACTTCGCTTGTCAGAGCGCTTACCGGCGTAGATTGCGACCGTCTTGAAGAGGAAAAACGCCGTGGCATAACCATAGAACTTGGTTTTGCGCCATTGCAACTGCCTGACGGCAAAACGGTAAGCATTGTCGATGTTCCAGGCCACGAGCGCTTTATAAGACAGATGGCGGCAGGCGCTTCGGGAATGGACGCAGCAATTCTTGTAATAGCAGCGCCGGAAGGGGTCATGCCACAAACCCGTGAACACCTTGATATTCTTTCGCTGTTTGGAGTTCGATGCGGGCTGGTTGCCATAACCAAAAAGGATCTGGTTGATGACGAAACCCTTGAACTGGCCATTGCGGAAACTTCTGAACTAATCCATGGAACCTGTCTTGACGGCGCGGCGATAATACCGGTTTCGCCGCTAACCGGCGAAGGCATTCCCGCCATACTCACAGAAATAGGGCATATACTCGATACAATACCGCCAAGAAAGGGCTTTGGGGCATTTTTCCTTCCTGTTGACAGGGTTTTTAGCAAAAAAGGCTTTGGAAGCGGGGTAACGGGAACTGCTTGCCAGGGCAGTATTTCGGAGGGAGATGAAGTGGAGATACTGCCCGCAGGCACGGCGGGCAGGGTTCGCTCCCTGCAAACGCACGGTGCTAAAGTCAGTTCCGTTCAGGCAGGACAGCGGGTGGCGGTCAACCTGTCCTCTGTTTCAGCAGATCAATTGGAAAGAGGGGACGCGGTTTGCGCAAAAGACGCCTTTGTTCCCACAAGCTGCATAAGCGCCTTTCTTGAAGTTCTGCCCTCCGCGCCGCAGGGGATTGCGCACTGGCAGCGGGTGCGGCTTCATGTGGGAACGGTTGATGTAGCCGCAAGAATTTCGCTGCTTAGATTGAGCGCCGGCGAGAAAAACAAAGGCTATCTTCCTGGAAGCGCAGGCCCCGTTCAAATTTTAAGCGAATCCAAAATAGCTGTTAGCGCCGGCCAGCGCTTTGTAATACGGTTTTACAGCCCTCTTATGACGATAGGCGGCGGCCGGATTATGCTGCCCAACGCTTCGCTTGCCCGCGGCAAAACAGACCGCGCGGCAAAAGCGGCGCTGGTTGAAGAACTCGCCTCAAACTTCAGTCCTGTTTCTCTCCTTGCCGCGCTTGTCCGCGACCGTGGCGTTTTGAGCGCGGCAGGCCTATTTAAACTCTCTCAGATGGACAAGGATTCTTTTAACGCGGTTTTTGACGAACTCTCCGGCGCGGCAGATTCATTTGGAGTTTTGGAGTTTGGCAAGTCAAGGAACTTTATCTCTGCCGCCGCGTTTGAAATTGCGCAAAGCGCGGTAAAGGGTATGCTGGAAAAGTTTCATGCGCAATATCCGGAACTTGCAGGGCTTGACGCGGAAAAATTGTATTCGGCGCTGGAACACGTGCGCGGGGCAGGGCTTATTTCCGCAGGGGATTTTAAAGACCTGCTTGCAATGATACCGGCAAGAAGCGGAATTGCCGCTGTTACAGTTCAGGGAAAAACCGCTTACCGTCTGGCAGATTTTAAGCAGTCTATTGACGGCAAATTTATGGCCCTGGTTGAGCGCGTTAAACATGAGGTTGCATCCAGCGGTTTTAATCTTTTAAAACCAGCGGAACTCGAAGCGAAGCTCAAGGCTTCCGCTACAGATATAAAACGGGCGGCGGCTTATCTGCGTGAGCTTGACGAACTGTGGACAATTGGAGACGGACTTTTATTTTCCCGTGAGCTTAGGGATAAACTTATTGATGTGATTTCCTCTATGGAAAAAGATATAACGGTTGCCGCGCTGCGGGACGCTATAGGCGTAAACAGAAAACAAGCCCTCTGTATGCTTGACTTTCTGGACAGCCAGGAGCTAACACGGCGGGAAGGGGATGCGCGCGTTCTTGTAACGGCGCATTGACCTTGAGTTTCGCTTTAAGATAGACTCAAACTGGATGCCGGATTTATTTATAATCGAATTAATTATAGCAATTTTTCTTTTCCTGCCCTTATGCAAGCCTTATATAAAAGCGTTTAGGAAGGTAGAAGGCTTTTTATTACTGCCGCCGCTGGCGTTTATCTGCTTAATTGCGCTGTTTCCGGCTTATGGCTTCAGGCCGGAATGTATTCCGCTGTTAATTTATACCGCAGTTTATAACATCTTAAACGCGAATGTACTCTCCGCTTCCATGGCAAAACTTAGCTACAGCGAAGATACAGAACGCGGCCCGCTATACTTTCTTGTAATGTTTTTTTTGCTTATCGCTGTTGAATTTATCGCTTTGCGTTTTCTGCCGATTACTCAAACAGATACGCTTGTAAATACGCAGAGCGTTAATGTAAGCGACCCGCTTAACAACAACAAATACTATATCCGTATTTACGACAAAAACCTTAAAACATCGTCAAAACCGTTATTGATTGTTGTTCCGCCTGTACTTGGCTCAAATGCCATAGTCGATACGCTTTGCGAAACGCTCGCAGGCGACGGCGGAATGGTACTTTGTTTTTCGCGTAAAGACTTTGATATTCCGGCTGTAAACGAAGAAGCAAGAACCGACTTTCCTCATGTTAGCGTGTTAAGAAAAAGTTTTTTGTCTATAATCAGCGGAACAGAAAACAAAAAAGCAAATATTGCAGGACGTTTTTTTGAATCAGAAAGAATAAAAGATATTGAATTTATTGTTCCATTTGCAATAAAAAAATATATGCCGGATTCTGTACGCATTGCCGCTTTTGGCGCCGGCGGTTCGGCGCTTGTTCTATTGTGCAATAACGAAGAATTTAACAAATACGGAATAGAAAGCGCCGTAATTATCGAAAGTAAATTATATTCGCTTCTGGAAACCAGACAGGCAGATACAGTTTATAACAAAACAAAAGGCGGCGTAATTACAAATTTTATTAACAGCGTTTTGGTCTGGGTCAACGAACACAGAGAAAAACCATTGGAGCCGGTAAACGAAACGCCCTCCCCTCTTTTCCCGCTTGAAGTAATAACGGCGGACACATTACAGGACGAAAATACAGGAAGTAACCGCGCTTTATTGGCGTTTGTTCGTAAAAACAAACAGGTAAAACTAAATGTCGTACCAGGAACAGGCCCTGCCGATTTTTGCGATGCGCCTTTAAAATATCCATTCATTACGGCGCTGCTTCGCGGACAAACGGAGCGAATCTGGCAGACTGAGGATTCGGTGCCAAAAACTGCGCGTCTGATTTTAAAAAACTAACATGGCTGTAGAAATTGAATTAAAAGCATGGGTTGATGATGTTAACGCGATAAAAGCGGCGCTGGAACGCGAAGCGGTATTTGCCCATGATTATATAAAAAATGATTGTTATTGGTTTGCAAAAAATAACGGCGTTTTGCCGCTTTCCGGCCTGCGCGTAAGAAACGAAACGCAAACAAAAGCAGGAAGCGTAAAAGAAACAGTTATAGTAACATATAAAACAAAAGAAACCCGTAACGGCATAGAAGTAAATTACGAAGAAGAATTCGAACTTTGCGCCGGAGCAGCTTCATTTGAATTGCTTTTGGGAAAAATTGGATTTGCACGCGGCTACACAAAACAAAAACGCGGCTCACTGTTCTGCGCCGGAAAAATAAACGCCGAACTTTCGTTTGTAGAAAAGCTCGGTTTTTTTATAGAGCTTGAAATTATAAGCCAAACAGCCGGCGAAGCCATCGTAAAAAAAGAACGCGCCGCGCTGCTTGAATTTCTGGCTAAACTTGGAATTAGCGAAAAAAAAATCGAGCCAAAATATTACAGCGAACTGCTTGCCGGAAAATAATTAATGGACAGTTTATTATTCCATTGAATCTTCTCTGTCGCTTAATGTAACAGAGAGCTTTACGGTTTTACCGGAACGCAGTACTTCAACTTCAACTTTTTCGCCAGGCTTGTTATCTTCCAGCGCCGAATAAAGGTCGGCAAGCGTACTGGTCTTCATGCCATCTACAGAAGTTATAATATCGCCGCCAAGATAAATGGTGTTTGCGCCATAGCGCACCGCTTCGCTGCCCTGCCGCAGCCCAGCTTTTTCGGCAAGGCCGCCGCGTTTTGTCCGCGACACAAGCAGCCCGCTTTCTACGGGAAGCTTGGCGTATTGCACAAGCCGTGGAAAAATCTGCACAAAAACGCCGTCTATCCAGCCGCGCCGCACTTTGCCGTATTTTATGAGTTCGGCAACAACACGTTTTGCGGTATCAACAGGCACAGCAAAACCTATGCCTACAGAACCACCGGAAGGCGAATAAATCATCGTATTAATGCCTATCATCCTGCCGTTTACATCGAGCAGGGGGCCGCCCGAATTGCCCGGGTTTATCGAGGCATCGGTCTGAATCATATCGCGTATAATATTGCGCCGCGAAGTTTGAATGGGGCGGCCAAGTCCGGAAACAATGCCAACGGTAAGTGTGCGCTCAAACGCAAAAGGGTTGCCTATGGCAAGCACCTTTTGCCCGACTTTAAGATTGTTTGAATCACCATAGGGAATCGTCTTTAGTTCCATGCCTTTAGGCGGGTTAAATTTTAACACGGCAAGGTCGTTTTCCGGGTCGCTGCCTACAACAGAGCCTTCGTACTGGGAGCCGTCCGCAAGGTTTACATAAACTTTTGTAGCGTTTTGAATTACATGATTATTTGTAAGAATATGCCCTTCGGTATCAATAATTGAACCGGAGCCGGAATCGCCTGACTGCGGCACAGGTTCCAAAAACCAGTTAAACGCCTGAGTTTCGGTTGTAATATTGACAACCGCATCGTTTAATTGGCCATAAACGGCTATATTTATGCGTTCATCCTGTGAGTATGGCACAAGTTCCGCGGCGTCAAGCCTTAAACCCTGCTGCGCAGAAAAAGGCGCGGTGCCGGGCGCGGTTTTTGCCGGGGACGCAGGCTCGCTAATATCCGTGTTATCGGGCATTGCCTCAACGCCATTTGCGGAAACAATCCGGCGGCCAACGGCAACGCCGGTCAAAGCAAGCGCGCCTCCTGTAAAAAGGGCAAGAACCACAAAAAACAAAAGCCGCGTTCCACTGTAATAGCTCTGCGCATTAGCCATATCGTTAAAACACTACTCTTAATCCATGCTATACGTCAAGAGGATGCGTTTATTTCTTTCCAGGCACTTGACTATGGGGTAAACGTTATGATAGATTTTACCGATATTTAAGGAGCAGAATGAAAAGTATCAAGCCGTCTATACTTAACGACCGTGGCGAAGCCGGTTCGCCCGACGAACTTGACGAATACGGTGTCTGGGTAAAGAGCGAACCTGAAGACCTGCAGCCGGTGGGCGCAGATGGTTTTACAGGCGAAACCCAAAGCAGCGGCGCTTCCTTAAGTTCCAATGACGGCGCGCCTGACGATCCAATGTCTGTTCCGGATTTTGGCGTAATAACAGAAGAAGAAACGCCGGGCGGCGTATCGCAAGCGGCCAATTTTGACGATTTTTTTACAGAAAGTGTTAATGCGCAATCCGAATCCGAGGTTGAAACGCAGTTTAAAGGCGCAGAAAGCGGCGCGGATGAATTTAATCCTGAGGCTGGCGTTCAAAATGAAGAAGCCGGCATAGAAAACATAGAAAGCATAGATGAATTTTCAGTGCCTATGCCGGAGGCCGGAATGGAAGTTCCGGCGGAAACGGCCGCTGAAGCAGAAAATCCCGTTGCAGAGGACTTTACGCTTGAAGAAGGCGACTTTAATCTTAAAGAAGAGGGCCGGCAGGAGATAGAGCTTGAAGACGGCATTGATATTGATGCCATTGACGAGGCGGCTGTCAACGAAATTGACGAAGCGGCTTCTGTCGATATAAGCAACGAAACTTTTGACGATTTTAACTCCGGCGATATGCAAACAATGAACGCCGCAGACACAGGGGAGCCTGCCCAGGATGCTGTTTTTGATGCCGAAACGCCCGCTTACGAAGAAGCCGAACCTCAACCGGCCGCTAAAAACACAAATGTTAATAACGAGCTTTTGCTTAAAATCGCAAACGAGCTTAGTTCTTTAAAAAACGAGATTAATTCGCTAAAAAATGAAATTGCGCAAATAAAAAGCGGCTCACACGAAGGTTTTGATGAATCTGTCGCGCTTACAAGCGAACAGCTGAACGTTGTGCTTGAAAACGCCGAAGTAATCCACGAAACGCCGGATGAGAGTTTTAATCTGCCGGCGGATGTTGCCGCGCCTGACCTTTCGCTTGATAATTTAGACGAAACCGTCTCCGCTTCTGATGAAGAGTTTAACAGCCTTGACAGTGCAGACGAAAGCATTTCGCTTACAAGCGATGAACTTTCGCGCCTTAATGAAGAAGACGAAAGCATTTCGCTTACAGAAGACGAGTTAAAACTGCTTGACAATGTTGAAGACGCGGAACAAATGCTTAAAAACGAAGCGGACCCGTTCATGGAGGAAGCCGCCGGTTTTAACGAAACGATTTCTGAACCAGATTTTTCAAATAATGACAGCTCCGGCATAATAGATGAATCCGGAATTGAATTGGCGGAGGAACAAATTCCTGAAGCGCCTTTGTCCGAAGAAATTCCAATGCTGGAGGAACAAATTGAAGTTCCGCTTCCTAAATCGGAACAAAAAGGAGCGCAAAGCCCCCCTTTAGATGAGCCGGCCCCGGTCGATGAAAAATTTAAAAATGAAATTCGAACGGTGCTGGCTTATATGGACCAACTTTTAGAGGCATTGCCCGAAGAAAAAATCGAAGAATTTGCGCGCTCGGATAAATTTGAAATGTATAAAAAAGTATTCAAGGAACTGGGGCTTGTTTAATGCGCTTGCACTCGCGCTGCCCGGAGCGTGAGGCGCGCAAATTTTTAGAAACGCTTAATATAAAAAACAGCCCGGACTACATTATCCTGCTTGAGTGTGGATATGGATACCTTATCCCGCCTCTGCGTGAGTGTTTTCCCCGCGCAAAAATCATAAGTATTCACCTTTCCGCTGAATTTTTAACCAATTTGGCGGATATTGAATGGTCGCCTGAAAGTGGCGGAAGCTGCACAGCGCTGCTGGAAAGCGAAATTGGCGATGCCGCGGCGGAAAGCATAAAACTTATCGAATGGAGGCCGGCAATTTCGCTTAATCCGCAGCTTTTTGCGGCGCTTTTAACCGAAATTGCTGAATTTATCCGGCGTTCCAACGCAAATTTTAATACCGTGCGCCATTTTTCGGAACGCTGGCGCCGTAATTGCGAGCGTAATATTCGTTTTTTTGCCGCTACAGCGCGTAAAACTGCCGGTAAACTTGAACTTTTAGATAAGACCATAGTGATTTGCGCCTCTGGGCCCTCTTTGGAACAAAAAACGGCAGAGCTGCAGTCGCTTCGCAAGGCCGGAGCTTTGCTGCTTGCAGTATCTTCATCTTTTTTGGCGCTTAGCTCGCGCGGTTTTTTTCCAGACTTTGTTTTTGCAAGCGATGGCGGCGCATGGGCAAGATTCCATTTTTTTGCGCTTCTTAGAGACAGCTCAAAAAAACCGCTTGTTGCCGCGCCGCTTAACGCAATGCTGCCTTCGCAGCTCGAAACGTTTCCGCTTGTGCTAACAGGAGACGGCACTGAGTTTCAAACAAAAATGCTAAAAGAGGCCGGATTGCCGCCTTTTACGCTTACACAACGCGGCACAGTTACGGCAAGCGCGCTGGATTTTGCAAAAAACCTAAGCCGCGTTCCGCCGCTTGTTTTTGGCGCGGACTTTGCCTGCCAGGGCATACTTTCCCATGCGCGGCCATACGCGCTTGACGCGCTTTTTGAAAATAGCGCATCCCGCTTAAAACCGGTTGAACATTGCCGCTGGGAACGTGTCCGCGCGCTTTTGGCCGGCGGCAGCCTTAAAGTGTTTGCGGACTGGTGGCGTAGGCAGGTAAAATAAACTATACTCAAATTATGAATGATGAATATGAAGCGCGCCGCGCTTTGTTTTTAAATTCTGCCGCTTATATTGACTTGCAATGGTTCGCCGCAGAAGACGAAGGCCGCACCGAAGAACCGACCGAACGCAAAATTCAAAAAGCGCGGGAAGAGGGGCGCGTTGTAAAAAGCAGGGAGCTTATAGGCGCTATTGGCTTGCTTTTGCCGGCGGTTGCGCTGCTCTTTTTGGCACCCTATCTTTTGCGAACCTTTGCGGAAATGCTCCGCTTTTTTTTAACACGTTCAGCGGAAATAGACCCTGTGCGCGACCGCCTGCTACTCGGGCTTGTAATCACATATTTTGTAAAACTAGCAATGCCTGTGCTTGCCATAGCGCTTTTGGCGGGGCTTTTTTCTAACATAGCGCAAGTGGGTTTTTTGTGGACAACAAAACCGCTGGAATTTAAGGCGGAGCGTATAATTCCAAACTTTGCTCAGTATTTTTCAAAAACGCTTTTTTCGGCAAACGGCGTTTTTAATCTTTTTCTTTCCATAACAAAAATGGCCATTATTGGGGTAACCGCGTTTATTGTTATTCACGGAGATATATACAAAATAGCGAACCTTGAAAACGCCAATTTGTTTGTTTCTTTTACAATGATTTCCGGACTTGCTATAAAGCTTGTTATAATTGTCGCTTTGCTTTTGCTTTTGCTTTCTATACCGGATTATATGTTTCAACGCTGGCAGTTTCGTGAATCAATGCGAATGACAACGCAGGAAGTAAAAGAAGAAAGAAAAGAAAGCGAAGGCGACCCTCAAATTAAATCGAGGCTTAGATCGCGTATGCGTGAACTTTTACGGCAAAACATAGCGCAGAATGTTCCAAAAGCCGATGTTGTAATTACCAACCCTACGCACTATGCGGTAGCGCTTGAATATAACACCTCTTTATACGGGCCGCGTGTGCTTGCAAAAGGCGAAGACGAGCTTGCGCTGCGCATAAAAAAAATCGCCGCGGATAACGATGTGCCTGTTGTAGAAAATAAACCGCTTGCCCGCGCTTTATATGCTGAAGTTGAAATTGGCGAGATTGTCCCCGAACATTATTTTACAATAATTGCCGAAATTTTAACCCGCGTTAAAGGCATAGATTACTGGGCGCAAAAAATGGGCCGCGCAACTTAATCAATAACACCCTCCTTCGGCGCTTTCAAACAAAGCAAACAAAAAATTATTGAATTAACAAAGTTAAAATGCCGATAATGGCGGTAATAAATGTAAATGGAGAAATATACATGAAGAAAATGGTTTTTAGCGCGCTTTTTTTTATCTCCTGGCTTGTTTTTGCGCAAGAAACTACGGTTATTATCGCTCCTTTTGAAGCTCATTCTGTAGTAAAAGAAGAAGATGCGCAGCAGATAGTAAGTATGTTTGGAGAAAAGTTTTCCGCACATACCGCTGTGCGGGTAATACCAAAGTCAACTTTAACACGTCATCTTGGAAAACGCGCTTTTTTTGACAGGGACTGGCATAACCCTTCAAAAGCCGTGCCGGTCGCGCTCGAATTAAACGCCGGCTGGATTCTGCTTGGTACACTCCGCGAAACAGAAGGCGTATTTGATGTTAAAATTCAGGCGCTCTCTTCCAGTGGCGAAACAGCCGAACAGGCTGAAGTTAGCATTGCGAATTTAAACGAGCTTGATTCAAAAATGGATGAGCTTGTAGAAAGCGTTTTAATTGCACTGGGCAATGACAATACCAGAATGATACCCGTTGCGGGCGATTTATTTAATATAGGAGACAAGGGGCCTGCCGGCGGCATAGTGTTTTATGACAAAGGTTCATACAAAGATGGCTGGCGCTATCTTGAAGCTGCGCCCGTAGAAGTTGAAATGAGCGCTGAATGGGGCTCGTTTTCCAAAAGTGTAATCGGCACAAAAGAAGAAATAGGCGCAGGTAAAACAAATACACGTATTATTTATGAATATCTGAAGAGCTATGGCGAAAAAGGCAGGGCTGCACAGCTCTGTTATGAACTTGAATACGGCGGATATAAAGACTGGTTTTTGCCAAGCAAAGCGGAAATGGAGCTTGCCTTTAGTAACTTAAAGCAAAGAGGAAAAGGCGAATTTAGAAACGGCTGGTATTGGACATCTACAAGTGTACGCAATGATTATGCGCTGTATTTTGATTTTGAAAACGGAAAGCAGATAATAGGACAAAAAGATCGTAAAATGAGCTTTAGGCCTGTACGTTCATTTTAGTATATTATTTAAAATATGGAACGTTTAAAAGCATTACTCGTTGAAAATACCGGGCCGCAGTGGGCAGAAGCAATTCTTTTAACAGCCGGCGGTATTATAGCCGGAATTTTATTTTCAAGCATAATTTATAACCTCATAAAAAAAATAACTTCCAGAACAAAAAATCCTCTGGATGATGTTATAGTAGGACACCTTAATCCACCTATAGCGTTATTGTTTGTAGTAGGCGGGCTTTCGCTTGGGCTTGGCAAAATTCATTTTTCTGAACAAACAGAATACTGGAAAGACAGGGTAATATTCACTCTTTTTGTATGTATAATAAGCTGGACTGTTATGCGCGTGCTGGATGCGATTATTGTGCATTACGCGCCTTCGGCACAATACGACATAGACGGTGAAGAGAATCAAGCTCTAATTAAAACAGATTTTAAACCTGTGCTTCGCCGCCTTGTTAATATAACAATGTTTATAATTCCAACCGCTATCATCGTAAAATCTTTTGGATATGATATTAGCGCGGTACTCGCCACGCTCGGCATTGGCGGCGCGGCGCTTGCGCTTGCCGCGCGCGATATACTTGCAAGTTTTTTTGGCTCTATAGCGGTGCTTGCCGATAAGCCGTTTCATGTAGGCGACCGTATATGCTTTTTAGACGGTAATTACGGCAAAATCGACGGTTTTGTTACAGAAATACGCTTTCGCACTACAAGAGTAAAAACTTTTGATAACCGCATCGTTACAATTCCAAACGGTATTTTTGGTTCTGTCCCCGTACAGAATGCAAGTATTGAACCTCATACAAGAGTTGTTCAGACTATTACTATAAGAGCTTCAAACGGCTATGAAAAAACCAGACGCGCAATAGAAATTCTAAATAAAATTTCGCCTTTAAACGCGCGTTTTGGAGATTCTCATATTGTATCATTAACATATATCGGCGTTGGCGTATTTAAAATTACTTTTATATTTTTTATAGCAAAAGGTTCGGATTACTGGAATACCATAAATGCGGTAAACCTTGAAATAATAAAAAAGTTTGAAGAAGCTCAAATTATAATTTGATTTTTTTTCTGAATTTAATATTTCTTATATTTTTTATATTTCTTATAAATGAAAATTTTGTTTCGGAAAGCACTATTGCAAACAGCAGCAGTGAACATCCTGCAATCATTCGCGGGTTTAGCGATTCGTCCAGTAGAAGCGCCGAAAAAAAAGCGCCGAACACAGATTCCAAAGAAAGTAAAAGCGCCGCCGTTCCCGGAGAAGTATATTTTTGTCCTACATTTTGCAGAAGAAACGCAACTCCGCTTGAAAAAACAATTAAATACGCCATTGGAAATAACGCCTGCTTTGTTAAAAGAGAGCTAAAATCAAAAGCGCCGTCATAAAAAGGGGCCATTATCCACGCAAAAACAGAACAAAAAAACATCTGCAATATTGTAAGCGCAATAGGGTCATCGCCTGAATCCTGCGTAAAACGGGCAATAAAAACCATGTGCAGCGCAAACCAAAAACCGCATACAATGGTAAGCCCGTCTCCAATTCCCATATAAAAATCATCGTTAAGAGAAAGCAGTCCAATTCCGGCAATAGCAATTAAGGCTGCTATAAAAACATGAACGCCTGGATTTCGTTTTGAAAAAGCCCATGCTATAATTGGAACAAGTATTACATAAACAGTTGTAAGAAAAGCGTTTTTACCGGCAGTTGTGCTTAAAAGCCCTATTGTTTGAAACACATAGGCCATAAAAAGAAATAGAGCGAGAACAAAACCGCGTTTAATTATTCCGCGCCGCACCCGTATTATATTGCGAAAAAAAACAATGGAAAGAAATATCGCCGCCGCAATAAATCTTATTGCTATAAGATAGATTGGCGGTAAAATTTCAAGAGAATCTTTTACTGCAACAAAACCTCCGCCCCAAAGAATTGTAGCGGCAAGCAGGCTTATGCCGGCAAAAAGTTTTTTAAGCCGCTCTTGCATTCTTATCTTCCTTAAAGTTAAAAGCAAGCTCCGCAAGAAGGCGGGCGGCGTCTGAAAGCCCTTTGTAATTTGCGCGAAATGCCGGATGATGCAGAGCGGATGCGCTTTCGACTCCAAAATTAATAAAGAGGCCGCGTATTTTTTCCTGATAAAGCGCAAAGTCTTCGCCGGCCATAGTAGGTTTATAAGCTGTAACATTTAAACCAAGTTTTCCGGCTGTTAGTTCGGCATAGCGTGTTAATTCAACATCGTTGTTTGTCGCGGGCGCGTCCAGCCATGAATCGAAATTACATTCAATTTCGTGCGAAAGCTCAATCGCTTTGCAAAACGCGCCAAGCTTTTTTGTGGCGCTTTGCGCTTCTTTAGTGCCAAGCGCGCGTATTGTGCCTTCAACAAACGCTGTTTCAGGAATAACGTTCCAGGTTTTGCCGGCTTCAATATGAGTAAAACTTAAAACAACGCTGTCCAATGGATCGCTTGTCCGGCTTATAATTGTTTGCGCCGCCATAATAAGCGCCGCGGCGGCCACAACAGGGTCGCGGCAAAGCTGCGGCATTGCGGCGTGTCCGCCCTTGCCTTTTATTGTTATTTTAAAAGCGCTAACCGCCGCAAAAGTACCGCCGGATTTTAACGCCACAGTTCCGCATGGATAATCCGGCGCAACATGGAGGCCAAAAATTACATTCGCCTTATCCAGCGCTCCTGTGGCAAGAACGCTCTCCGCGCCGCCGGAAACCTCTTCCGCCGGTTGAAACACAAGCAGAACATCGTTTACAAGCTCAGCCTGTTTTTGTTTTAGAAGCAGCGCGGCGCCAAGCAGTGCGGCGGTATGAAAATCGTGTCCGCAGGCGTGCATGAATCCGTTGTTTTGCGAAGCATAATCACAGCCGCTTTCCTCTGTAACGGGCAGCGCGTCTATATCGGCTCTAAGCGCCACAAGCGCGCCATTTTTTCGCGCCGCGCTTATAAGCGCAACAAGGCCTGTTTTTAGGCCGGTATTTAATATTTCGATATTGGCTTTGCCAAGCGCGTGTTTTATGTAAGCGGTGGTTTCGTGTTCAAAATAACTCTGTTCCGGATGTCTGTGCAGCCAAAAAAAATGCTCTTCCAGCAGAGGTTGAATTGTTAATTCGTTCATTAATGCGACACGCACGGCTCGAACGTGCCACCTACGGCTTAGAAGGCCGTTGCTCTATCCAGATGAGCTAGTGTCGCTTCAAAAGCGATATTAGCGCGGTTTGCAAAAAAAATCCAGCCGCGTGTACATTATCACTACCTATAGGACACTTGCTGGAGGCGGAATGGATAGGTTGATGTTAGCGTGGAACTGTGCAGGAGTCAAGAAACCTAGCGCGGCATGGGGTCTGTAGTTGTGATAC
>JAIRPU010000086.1 GCA_031256815.1 Spirochaetaceae bacterium | reverse complement strand
GTTGTTCTTTTCTACTATGTCGGCGCCTTTCTTGCCGTAACTCTTTTCGATGAATTTCTTCATGTATTTGACCGCTGTAGATTCGTCCAAAACGCCTGAAATTTTAAAGTAAGCGGCCTGCATAACAACGTTAATGCGGTTGCCCATTCCGGCATCGCGGGCAATTTTTGCCGCATCTATTACATAAAATTTGAGTTTTTTATCGATAATCTGCTTCTGCGCTTCCACAGGAATCTGTGCCCATACATCCTGAGTTTTAAACGGACAGTTAAGCAGGAAAGTTCCCCCCTGTTTGGCATTGGCAAGCATATCGAGCGTTTCCATGTAACTAAACTTATGACAGGCCAAAAAGTCCGCTTTTGTAATGAGGTAGGGTCTGCGTATCGCACCTTTGCCAAAACGCAGGTGAGAAATCGTAAATCCGCCTGACTTTTTGCTGTCGTAACTAAAGTAGGCTTGCGCGGAAAGTTCGGGCTTTGCATCGCCGATTATTTTTATTGAATTTTTGTTCGCGCCTACGGTGCCATCCGAACCAAGCCCGTAGAACATGGCTTCGTTCATGCCGGTATCGTCAAGCGTAAAGTTTTGGTCGTAATCCAGGCTTTCACCAAGCACATCATCTTTAATGCCCACAATAAAGTTTCTGAGTTTTTTACCTGAGCTGTTATCAAACACCGCCTTTACCATAGCCGGTGTAAATTCTTTGGAGCCAAGCCCGTAACGGCCGCCGTAAATTTGCGGAATCTGCGTCTTCCAGGGCGCTTTGCCGGATTGAGTAACCACGCTGCAGGCAGAAACGATATCTTCGTAAAGCGGTTCGCCCAATGAACCGGGTTCTTTTGTACGGTCAAGTACAATAATGTTTTTTACAGATACCGGCAGAGCCTTAACAAAAAGTTCCGCGTTAAAGGGACGGTAGAGGCGGACTTTTAGCACGCCAACTTTTTCACCTTTTTTCTGGAGGAACTCAACTGTCTCCTCTACGGTTTCCGCTCCGGAACCCATGATTATAATCACTGTTTCCGCATCTTTAGCGCCGAAATAGTCAAAAAGATGGTACTGTCTTCCGGTAAGTTTGGCAAACTTGTCCATCTCTGCCTGAACAATTTCGGGTACTTTTAGGTAGTACTTATTAACACCTTCGCGGCTCTGGAAGTAGACATCCGGATTCTGCGCGGTACCGCGAATTTGAGGTTTTTCCGGCGTAAGGCCGCGCATTCGATGTTCCTGAACGAGCTTGTCGTCTATCATCTCGCGCAGTACATCAAAACCAACTTCTTCTATCTTTTGCAGCTCGTGCGAAGTGCGGAAGCCGTCAAAAAAATGAAGGAAGGGAACCCGTGAGCGCAGTGTGGAGGCATGGGATATTGCTGCTAAATCCATTACCTCCTGGACGCTGTTTGAAGAAAGCATTGCCCAACCGGTTTGACGGCACGCCATTACGTCCTGATGATCGCCAAAAATCGAAAGCGAAGATGTCGCCAGCGCGCGTGCTGCTATATGAAATACCGTTGAGACAAGCTCTCCGGCGATTTTATACATATTTGGAATCATAAGCAGGAGGCCTTGCGATGCGGTAAATGTCGATGATAGCGCTCCTGTGGTAAGAGCGCCATGAACCGCGCCTGCCGCCCCGGCCTCGCTTTGCATTTCTACAACCTGTGGAATGGTACCCCACAGATTTTTGCGGCCCTGTGCGGAGAGTTCATCCGAAACTTCTCCCATGGGACTGGACGGCGTAATCGGATAAATAGCGATTACTTCGCTTAACGCATGGGCAATCTGCCCCGCGGCAGTATTGCCGTCAATCATAACGTGCTTTTTTTCAGCCATAATTTCTTCCTCTTTTGGAATTTAAGATTAAATACCTGTATTATAACGTTTTAAATTATATCTGTGTAGTACTCAACTTCAATTTTTCTAAACACAAAAACATTTATAAAAGGCGCGGTTCGGATGGGCGTGAACTTATTCCAAGATGTTTACAGGCAAGCGCCGTAGCCGTCCGGCCGCGCGGGGTTCTTTCGAGCAGTCCGGCCTGAATAAGAAAAGGCTCATAAAAATCTTCAAGAGTATCTACCGCTTCTCCAACTGATATTGCAAGCGTCTCCGCGCCTACAGGCCCGCCGCCATAGCGTTCTATAACCATACGCAGAATTTCGCGGTCAAGCCGTTCAAGCCCAAGCTCGTCAATTTCCAGCCGTTTTAAACCATTTTCCACAACGGCGCGGGTAATAAGCGTCTTTGTTTCGCCGGCAACTGTTTTTGGTAAAGCGTCTGCGGCGTAATGCTCATTTAAACTTTCCTTACCAATAATCTGCGCAAAATCGCGCATCCGGCGTAAAAGCCGGTTTGTTACCCGTGGAGTAAAGCGCGAACAGCTTGCAAGCAGCGCCGCCGCCTCGTTTTCAATTTCTATGTTTAAAAGACCGGCGGAACGGCGGATAATCGCCTCTATATCGGCGCCTTCGTAAAGCGAAAACCGGCAGCTTATTCCAAAACGGCTTATAAGCGGGCTGGAAACCATACCTGCTTTTGTTGTGGCGCCTGCAAGTGTCCAGCGCGGAAGCGGTATGCGCATTGTTCGCGCCGAAGGCCCCTGCCCTATTATCCAGTCAAGTTCAAAATCCTCCATTGCTATATAGAGCATTTCTTCAATCGCCGGTTTTAATCTGTGGATTTCGTCAATAAAAAACACCGCTTTAGGCTTTAAATTGGTAAGTATTCCTACAAGGTCTTTGGGTTTATCAAGTGCAGGCGCGGATGTTTCGATGAATTCTACGCCCATTTCGTTTGCTATGATGTGCGCCAGAGTTGTTTTGCCAAGCCCTGGAGGGCCGGTTAAAAAAACATGGTCAAGGCTTTCGCCGCGTTCTCTTGCCGCCTTTATAAATACGGCAAGATTTTCTTTCATTGCGCTTTGTCCCAAAAATTCATCAAGCCGCGCCGGACGCAACGCCCTGTCGCGCTCGTCATCGGGCAGCGAAACTTCGCTGCGAACTATATTTGAATCCAAGCTTTCTAGCCTACCTCGCCGTTCAGCACTTTTTGTGTAGTAAGAGGCCTGCCATCTACAAGCAAACGCCTGCCGTTTATATTGACTGTTCCATTTGTAACACGCAATGGAACAGAAAAAAAGGTATCTATGCTAATTTCAGAAAGCGTTTCGATTTTGAGGGGGGAAGTCTCCCCCCCCGCTTCAGCCGCCTGCTTCGCGCCGGCTTCCGCTTCCCCCCTCTTCAGGGGTTCCCCCCCTAAAACCCCGCCTTCCGGAATAACCCTTGTTCCTGTAGCGGCGTTTCCTGCATCCAAAACTTCAACAGTTTCGCTGCCGTCTTCGTTTTTTTGCGAAGCGGCAAGCAGCATACCGCGGCTTTCCACACCACGCAATTTTGCAGGTTTTAAATTATAAACCAAAATGATCCGCTTGCCGAGCAATTCTTCTTCGGAATAATATGGAACAAGCCCGGAAACAATTGTTCGTTCTTCTCCGTCAATATCCAGTGTTTCAATGTAGAGCTTATCCGCTTTTGGGTGCCGTTCAATATGTTTTATTTGCGCAACGCGAAGCTCAAACGGAACAGCCTGGCTTTCGTTGTTTTCATTTTGTTTTATATCTTTTCCGCGTTCATTAAGGTTCCCTGAATATTTTTCGCGTAAAGCGTCAACCTGTGCGGCCTCGATTTTTTGCCATAAAGTTTCTGAATAGACAACTTTATCCAGCCCGCTTGTCGAACCAAGCGTGCCCCAGTCAATAGTTTTATCTGTTTTACAGTTTTTTTCTTTACAAACCCCGCTGTTAAGTTTAAAACCAAAAAAATCCGCTATTTTTGACGCGGCGCATGGGGTAAACGGGCTTATAAGAATAGCAATATCGCGTACAACATAACACAAACTGCCAATAAGCGCCTCTGCCGCCGGAGGGTTTTCTATACGATTCTTCCACGGCTCCCCATCCTGAAACGTTTTATTTGCAAACGATGAAAGTTCAAAAATAAGGCGGCAGGCGTCTCGAAGCTCAGCCCATTCAAGCTTTTTTGTAATTTGGTTTTCATAATTGCGTACGGTTTCTAAAAAAGCGGACTCAGGCAAACTGCCGCCTGGTATTGTACCGCCGTAATAGCGTTTAACAAAGGACAGGGTGCGGTTTACAAGATTGCCTAAATTACCAATAAGTTCGCCGTTTACTTTTTCTGCAAAATCTTTCCAGGTAAAAAGCGTATCGGATTTCTCAGGTCTGTTGTAATAAACATAGAAACGCCAAATGTCAGCGGTAATTCCGGTTTCCATAACATCCGTACCGAATACGCCAACGCCTTTGGATTTGGAAAATTTACCGCTTTCGTAGTTTAGGTATTCGGTACTTGACATATGGTACAGCATAGTCCAGTTTTCGCCTGAGCCGAGCTGGCTTGAAGGAAAAATTACCGTATGGAATGGGATATTATCTTTGCCTATAAATTGAAAAAGGCGCACATTTTCCGGATTTTTCCACCATTTATCTATAAAATCATGCGGCGCAATACCTTGTTCGGCGGCAAGCTCTCCGGTTATGGATACATATCCTATTGGCGCGTCAAACCACACATAAAAAACTTTGTTTTCGTAGCCTGGTTTTGGAACCGGGATGCCCCATTTTAAATCACGTGTTATAGCGCGTTCATGCAGTCCGTCCCGTATCCATGCGTGTGTCATTTGCACGGCGTTTTTTGCCCATTTGCCTTCTATTTCCGCAGTTTTTAGCCATTGTTCAAGGCGGCCGCGTATTTTTGGCAGGTTGATATAAAGATGGGTGGTTTCGCGGGTTTGAGGCGCAGCGCCGCAGCTTGAACAGCGGGCGTTTTTTAGCTCTGTTGGGTCAAGCAGTTTACCGCAGTCTTCGCACTGGTCGCCGCGGGCGTTAACGCTGCCGCAATGCGGACATTCACCCAGTACATAACGGTCGGCCAAAAAACGCTCGCATTTTGGACAATATGATTGTTCAATTGTTTTTTCATTAATAAAACCCGCCGCGTCAAGTTTTTTAAAAATATCCTGCACTATTTCTGTCTGAACAGGCGTAGAAGTACGGCCAAACTTATCAAAACTTATGTTGAACCAGCGGTAAATTTCATCATGAATCTTCCAATAGCGCCCGCAAAGCTCCGCCGGCGAAATGCCTTCTTCCGCGGCGCGGGTTTCGGTAGCGGTACCGTATTCATCGGTACCGCAGACATAACAGGTTTCATAACCGCGCAAACGGCAAAAACGCGCGAAACAGTCGGCGGATAACACCTGAATAAGATTGCCGAGATGCGGCACATTATTTACGTATGGAAGCGCGGAGGTAATCAGCCGCTTATTCATTTTAAAGCACCTTTAAAGAACTATTTTATTGGCTTTTATTATAGCGCAATTTTTAATAATGTTCTATAGTTGCGCCGCAAAAAAGGCGTAATTGCGAGAGAAGGGACTTGAACCCTTAAACCTTGCGGCACCAGATCCTAAGTCTGGCGTGTCTGCCAATTTCACCACTCTCGCATTGTGCTTTTACGGGACTCGTAAAAGCCAATTAGCGGGAAACGGGAGTCGGACCCGCGACATCCACCTTGGCAAGGTGGCGCTCTACCACTGAGCTATTCCCGCGATTATTTCAACTATAACGCGGCTTTTCGCGCCGGTCAATGCTTTTGATTAGATTTTTTATTAAATCTGCGCGGCGCGCGCTGCCCCGCGCCCGCTGCGGCGGACGCGGACTGGAAATGCGGCCGCGCCGCTTCGCATTGCGAAACGGGCGCTGAGGCGCATGGCCGGCAAATCCGCGCGCGGTTTTGCCGGCTGCCGGTGGCGGCCGCGCAAAGCGCAGCGCGAGCGATATGCCCGCAAAAACGCTATGCGTTTTTGCGGGGAGCCGGTTGTGGCCGCAGGCAGCCGCCGGTAAGTAAATGTGTTGAA
>JAIRPU010000084.1 GCA_031256815.1 Spirochaetaceae bacterium | reverse complement strand
GGCCTACTCCGGTAAACGAAAACACAATTAACAGCCATATCCTTTTTGGAATTACAGGCCGCCATGTTGATACAACAATTATTAACGGAAAAATTGTTATGCGTGAACGCGAACTTGTTGGCATAGACGAAGAAGCTTTAATGGCAAAATCGCGTGAACACGCCGCCGCGCTCTGGAAGCGTATATAATGTTTATCCGGCGGCAGAACCTGACTTTTGCCCCCCTGCGCAAAAGCAGGGGCAGGCGTAAAGCCAGGAATTCTGCGCCGGAGTCAACATAAGTATTTTGCGGTAATAAATATGACAAATTTTAGTGTAATTCAGGAAGACATTACCTCCCTAAATGTTGACGCAATTGTAAATGCCGCAAATTCTTCTCTGCTGGGCGGCGGCGGCGTTGACGGCGCCATTCACCGCGCGGCCGGAATAGGACTGCTGGAAGAATGCCGGCGCTTGCCAGATGGTCAGCAAGGCCGCTGCCCCACCGGCGAAGCGCGTATAACAGGCGCTTACAATCTGCCATGCAAAAAAATTATACACACCGTTGGGCCGGTTTGGCATGGCGGCAAATACGGCGAGGCGGCACTTCTTGCCTCCTGTTACAAAAACAGCATTGAGCTTGCCGCTAAAAACGGCCTTTCTTCCATTGCTTTTCCAAACATAAGCACAGGTGTATTTGGGTATCCAAAAGAAGAAGCCGCCAAAATTGCCGTAAAAACATCAAGCGAGGTTTGCGCCTGCCTTAACAAAATTGAAAAAATAATTTTTGTTTGTTTTGATTTGCTAAATTATAAACTTTACAAAGAACTGCTTTCAATTTAATCCATTTAATCCATCCAGAGCCGAATTAAAATCCGCGCCCTGCAGATAAGTCTTTCTGTATTCCAAAGGCGGTATGCCTGTGCATTTTTTAAAACAACGGGAAAAATGAAACTGATTTTCAAACCCAAACCATTCGGCAATTTCGCCTACGCTTTTTGTTGTGGAAATTAACAAACCCGAAGCGCCTTCAATTTTAAGCCGTAACATATATTGATAAGGGGTAAGTTTTATTTCCGCTCTAAAAATACGTATAAAATGCTCTGTAGAAAGCGCCAAAACACGGGCAAGTTCGTCTATGGCAAGGTTTTTTCGTACATTTTTTTGCATTATGTTAAGCGCGCGCGTTACATGAACGTGTCCGCAATTACGCTTTTTTTCGACGACTTCCGGATTAAGTTCGTTGCACTCCGCGATGCAGGCAAGCCCGCTTTGCCTGTAAACACGAAAAACAAGACTTTGCAGCGCAAATTCCGCCGCCTTTATTAAAGCGGCATCCTCAGAACGAAAAAGTTTTGTTATTTCATCAAAATGCAGCCGGTTGACACTGCTGACCTTTATCCCCTGCGTCCGTTTTTTAAAAACTTCGCTTATTAAATAAAACAATTCGGCATCCTCAGGCATACAAAAAAACAAAATTGCATAATAGGTTATCGGTTTTGCCGTTACATTTGGAATAATGGAATGAAACTCGCCTGGCGCTGTTAAAAAAAACTTTTCCGGCTCAATAACATAGCGCGTTTTTCCGCAAAGGAATGTACCTGCGCCTTCAAGAAAAAAATGCAGTTCGTATTCATTATATCCATGAGAATGATACCGTCCATGCCACGCAACCCGCCCGTTCTCAACAAGATGATAAACAAATAACGCATCAAGGATTTTCATACTACAAAGCAACAATATCCCGCGCTATAAGCTGCGCAATGGCAAAACGATGCTCCGCAGATTCAGTGTCGCTGCGTAAAAAAGTTTCGAGCTTGGCTTCAAAACCATCGGGCAGTATAGGCAGCGCAAGCACCTGTTGATAATACTGTCTGTGCGAAGGTTCAAAACGCCTGTTTACACAAAACAGCGTAAGACAGGCGGTTTTAATAAAACCGGCCGCGGATACAAGCGAAAAATAATCATCCTCTTGAATAAACGCGGCACCAAGGTCGCTTAAAAAATGACTCATTTTAGACTGGCAGACAGTGCGCATTGCATCCCAAAAACGCGGTTCAAGAGAGTTCAGTTTTACACGCAAATTGTTTATCCAGCCATTGCGCGAAAACAAAATTTCACCGGCGGCAAGCCTGTAAAAGGCATAGGTACCGGAATCTTTTATAAGATAAAGCGCTTCAATATTTGAATTTGCAATAGAGACCAGCTCGTCAATCTTTTTTAACAGTTTGAATTCAAAACGAACCGGAATTTCGCCGGAAAGAAATCTGTCTTTGCTGCCGGAACTTTCAAACATAACTATACTGCCATAAAGTTTAGCGCGTTCTTCAGGCGCCGGCAGCGCATCAGAATAAAAAACATCCAGAATTAACGCAAAATAAGGGTCAAGAACATCCGGCAGCGCAGCTTCGTTTAATGTTATACATTCAACCCCGGGCCACATGGAAATAATCTGGGTATATTTTTCGATAAGCGCCTTAACCTTGTATTTCATGCCATAAACCTATCACGTTATATTTAAAATAACAACCGTTCAGCTCTGGGTTGTCAACAGGGGAATTTTTGGCAGTTATCGGTTTGCAGTTGAAAAGATTAAATGAAGACAATAAAAAATCTATAAGATTTTATTGTCTTTTATGCCCGCGCAAGCGATTGAAGCGGAATTTGCAAGCGAAGCGAAGCAAATTACAGCGGAAAGCGCGTTTTTTGCCGGAGGCGTACTCCCGCGGCCGCCGGAGGCGCGGCGCGTGCTACCTGCAAAAGCGTAAAACGCTTTTGCAGGTCTGTGTTAAGGCCGCCGCGTCTGCGTTGCGCAGACGCGGCGCGGATGACGGCCGGGCGGCGAAAACCCCCGCGGGGTGGCAGGCTGGCCGTGGGGGGCGCCCGCGGCGGGGGGGGGGGGGGCCGCGCGGGACGCGCCACCC
>JAIRPU010000069.1 GCA_031256815.1 Spirochaetaceae bacterium | reverse complement strand
GACGGCACGGTTTTGCGCGCGAATTACACAAGGGCAGACACGAACTGGCATAAGTTTGATTCGCAGGCTAATCCGTCCACAGCGGCCGCCGCTTTTGATTTTAGCACGGCGATAAGCGGTAACACTACTTTTGTTGCAAAGTGGAATCCAAACAGCTATACGCTTAACTTTAGCACAAATGGCGATGCGACAGACCCGGTAACTCCGTCAACGGTAACCGGTGTAACCTATACTTATCCGGCTACTGTAACGAGTATTCCTTCGGTTACCAGGCCGCATTATGTTTTTAGCAGTTGGAAAAACGGTTCCGATACGCTTGCGGTAGGTCAGCTTGTTACAGCAAGCAAAACCTATACCGCGCAGTGGACGGGCGCTACTTACACGGTAACATTTCGTTCAAACGGCGGAATATTCAGCGACGCAGGGGATTCGCAAACCAGAGCGTTTTCCGGCCAATATCCGGCTTTTAAACCGACTGTTCCTACGCCGTCCAATGACGCTTTTGATATTGTGTGTTACAACACGAAGTCCGATAACAGCGGGCAAATTTTGGAGAATGGCAGGACATCCGGACAAATGACTAATCCTGTAGGCGCAAGTGTGGATTATTACGCGATATGGTCGTTAAAAGACAATCAGGTATACGAGCCTTCGAGTGATGAGCCATGGAAGGGCGAAACGGTTACTATAGCGATTATTGCGGAAGCAAATTATAGAATCGAGCTTTGGGGAGCGGCGGGAGGCCCTGCGGGTTCAGGCAACCCATCAAATTATACCTGGAATAGCGGGCAATACGTTCTTGCAGACGGCAGGACAATAAAAAGCGCAGGGGACCCGCTTCTCAATGGCAAGCCTTCGCCATCGACTACTGGAGACGCTTCGGGGTATATGTCAGGCGGCGGCGGCGCTTATGTTGCCGGGACGGTGCATCTTAACACCGGCGATACCCTTGTAATAAACATAGGCGGGGCGCGTATAGAAAAAACCGACACCTCCTCAGGCGGAGGGTTTAACGGCGGCGGCTCAGGTTATGGTACCGGCGCAGGCGCTGGAGACGGCGCGGGCGGCGGCGCTACCGATGTAAGGATAAACGGTAACGAACTTAAGCACAGGATTATTGTGGCGGCCGGTGGCGGCGGTTCGTCGGATGGGAGACTGGGCGGCTCCAATTATACAGCTGTGTTATGGAAAGGCGGTTATGCCGGTATTTTTGGCAATAAATTTGATTACGAAGCCTATACAACCTTTAGGGGTGCTGTCAATCTTTTGGGTATTACAGGCTGGGAAAGCGCCATAGGCGACGACCCGGGCTGGGGCGCTCTACGCGATAAGGGTGGTATGTGCCCGATTAATACAGGGCAGGCTGGAAAGTGGGGTTATGGCGGCAATGCCGCAGGCGCGGCAGAAAGTTACGGCGCAGGCGGCGGCGGCTGGTTTGGCGGCAGCTCCGGCGGTCAGCAAAATGCAAACGGCGCGGGCGGCGGGGGCAGCTCCTATGTTTCCGGCATTGCGGGCTTTATTGCCTGTGCAGAAACTTCTACAGATGCTACCATTCCGGCAACAGGCAAGCAAACAAACCGCATAGGCGGTTTTGTACCGCGCTATCAGCCAACAGATTCGGCAACGGACACACAGCGCGCCACTTCCTGGACGGGTTATACATTTACAAATGTTACAATGATAGACGGCGGCGGTTATAAATGCGTCTGGGACAGCAGCAGCGGCGATGCGATAAGAACCTTGCAGGCAATGCCCAAACCATCCGGCGGTTATTATCCGCTGGGGTATGGACACGAAGGACCAGGTTCTGTTAAAATAAACAAAGTACCATAATGATTTAATGGTTTCATAATGAGGGGTGCGCGTCGCGCATCCCTCGCTTTTTTTTTGCCGCCCTGCACCCGCGGCGCGGCCTCCACCGGCAGCCGGCGAAACCGCATTGCGGTTTCGCCGGTCGTGCGCCGGGCGTTTTGCGGCCTGCCACGGTGGCCGCCGCAAAGCGGCGCGGACATCACACGCTTTGCCTGCAAAGCATACCCCCGCTGCCACCTAAAGCCGCCGCAGGCGGCTTCCACCGGCCGTCCGCGCCATAGTCTTGACATTGGGCGGCAGAAACCGCTAGTTTTTAGACTTATGGAACCATTAAAAAAGAATTCCGCATGGAAAGGGCGCAGCGGCCCTCTTGTGCTTATCATTATGGACGGCGTTGGATATGGCAAATATCCCGAAGGCGATGCTGTAGCAGCGGCAAAAATGGATACACTTTGCAAACTGGAAGCATCGTGCCCAAAAACAAAACTTCGCGCCCACGGAAAAGCTGTCGGGCTTCCCTCCGATGAAGATATGGGCAACAGCGAAGTTGGCCATAACGCAATGGGAGCAGGCCGTGTTTTTGAACAGGGCGCGGCGCTGGTGCAGGCATCCATAAATTCAGGCGCAATGTTTAATGGCGAAGCATGGAAAAAAGTTACCGGCAATGTAAAAAAATCGGGCGGAGCGCTGCATTTTATTGGCCTTTTTTCGGACGGCAATGTTCACAGTAACCTTGCTCATCTAAAAGCAATGATAACGCAGGCAAAAAAAGAAGCCGTTGCCAAAGTGCGCATCCACACACTTTGGGATGGACGCGATGTAGGCGAAACAAGCGCGCTGGAATACCTCGAACCATTTGAGGCCTTTTTGAAGGAGCAGAGTTCCGGCGGCTTTGACGCAAAAATTGCCTCCGGCGGCGGCCGAATGTGGATAACCATGGACCGTTACGGCGCGGATTGGGAAATGGTGCGGCGCGGCTGGGAAACTCATGTACACGGCGCCGGACGTCAGTTTGCCGGCGCAAAAGAGGCCATAGAAACATACCGAAAAGAAATTCCCGGAATTATTGACCAGGATTTAAAAGAATTTGTTGTAGCAAAAGACGGCAAAGCTGTTGGCGCCATAGAAGATGGAGATTCTGTGGTTTACTTTAACTTTCGCGGCGATAGAGCGCTTGAAATTACCGCTGCGTTTGAAGACGAAGAGTTTACTCATTTTGAGCGCGGCCGGCGGCCAAAAGTGGTTTATGCCGGAATGATGGAATACGATGGCGACTTGCATATTCCAAAGACTTTTCTTGTAAACCCGCCTGCGATTGACAGAACGCTTGGCGAGTATCTTGCGGCAAGCGGAGTTCGCACCCTTGCAATTTCCGAAACTCAAAAATACGGCCACGTTACATATTTTTTTAATGGCAACAAACTTGGAAAATTCGATGAAAAACTCGAAGAATATGTAGAAATTAAAAGCGATGTTATTCCTTTTGAACAGCGTCCCTGGATGAAGTGCGCCGAAATTACCGATGCCGTTATTGAAGCAATGCGCGGCGAAAAATACGACTTTATCCGTTTAAATTTTCCAAATGGCGATATGGTTGGACACACAGGCGTTTATCAGGCTGTAATTTGCTCAATGGAAGCAATGGATCTTCAGCTTGGACGCATCGTTAAAGCCGCGGAAGAAACCGGCGCTGTGCTGCTTATTACCGCCGACCACGGTAATTCTGACGATATGTTTGAACACGATAAAAAAACCGGCGCTGTCTTACACAAAGAGAATGGCGCGCCAAAGGCAAAAACAAGCCACAGTCTTAACCCTGTGCCATGTATTGTTTACGACCCGCAATTCAAAGGTGAATACAATAAAAAACTTAAAGAAGGACTTGGAATTTCAGGTATAGCGGCAAGCTGCGTTCAACTTTTGGGATTTTTGCCGCCGGAAGATTACGATAGCTCAGTTTTTACATTCAACTAAATTAAATGAGTTTAGATTAGTTTAAAACAGAAAATGAACCTAAAGCCGCGCGGGCAGCTTCCTGCTCGGCGGTTTTTTTGTTTTTTCCGGTTCCCTGCCCCAGCACACGCCCTTCAACCAAAACTTCTATCCAAAAATAATGTTCATGTTCCGGCCCTGTCCGCTTGATTAGTTTGTATCGCGGATAAACATGAAAGCGTTTTTGGCACTCTTCCTGAAACGCCGATTTATAATCCTGCAGCCCGCGTTTTTCCTGCACACGGGCTATTTCTGGAGAAATACAACGCTCTATAAATTGAAACGCCGCTTTGTAGCCGGAATCAATATAGAGCGCTCCAAAAATCGCTTCCAGCGCGTCCGCAAGCAGCGCCTTTTTTGTCCGCCCGCCGGAAAGCTCCTCTCCGTGCCCCAAAATAAGATAACTGTCTACCTGAAGTTCCCGCGCAATTCCAGCAAGTGTTTCTGTTGAAACAACATTCGATTTTATTTTGGCAAGCTCGCCTTCGTTATGGCCGGGCTGACCGCTGTAAAGCAAAGTAGCGGTTACAGCTCCAAGTATTGAATCTCCCAGGAATTCAAGTCTTTCGTTGTTTTGTTTGCCTTCGCCGCGCATAAACGGCTCGTTTGAAACAGAGCGGTGCATAAACGCAAGATTCAAAAGCCTTATGTTTTTGAATCTTATACCACAGCTCTTTTGAAAACCATTAAGCTCTAATTTGCGGCAAGCGTCTATTTCCGGAAGGTCAAACTTCATTCATCCTAAGCGTTTTGTGATTTTATATAATCGTATGCATCCCGTACAGTTTCAAAACTCGAAGCTTTCTCGTCCGGTATTTTAACACCGGTTTCTTCCTCCATGGCGTAAACAAGCTCGTAAGTATCAAGGCTGTCGGCGCCTAAATCCTGACGAAACGAAGCGTCCATGGTGATTTTGTCTTCGTCTATTTCAAGATTTTCCGCAATGAGTTTTTTCATCTTTTCAAACAACTCGTCCATATAATTCTCCTAAAAACAAAATACCCGCTAATGCGGCTTATTAAGGATTAATAACCTGTTTGCCATGGTAAAATCCGCACTTTGGGCACACCCGGTGCAGAAGCGTCTTGTTGCCGCAGCTGGAACATTCTACCAGCTTTGGAGCGGTCAACTTCATATTGATGTGTTGTCGCCGGCTTGTACGCGCCTTTGACGTTTTTGACCTTGGAACAGCCATATTAACCTCGTTTATAATTTATAAGATGTTTTATTCTGAACAAAATCTTAAAAAACGTCAAGAGCCATTCGCGCCGCGCGGGGGGAGTTGCCGGAATGAAAAAAAACGGGCAGTATAAAAGACGATGAGCAATTTTTTTTATATGATAAAAAATATTCCGGTTTTGCTTAAAACTTATATATCACCTCAGGTTTTTAGAGATATGTATCTGTTTTTTGTTATTAAATTCAAAAGAATTACGGGTTTGTTCCCTGTTGAATTCCACGTTGTTGAACACTGTAATTTAAACTGCAAAGGCTGCAACCATTTTTCGCCTCTTGCCGGAGAAGAGTTTTTACCTCTTGAAAATTTTGAAAAGGATATAAAAAGGCTTTCTGAAATTACAAAAAAGTTGTATCAAATAAAGCTTTTGGGCGGAGAGCCTCTTCTGCACCCGCGCCTTACCGATTTTTTGCCTGTAGTTAGAAAGTATTTTCCAACTACTCCGCTGCAAATAACAACAAACGGCATACTGCTGACACGGCAGCCGGAACAGTTTTGGCTTGACTGCCGTAAAAACAACACGCTTATTTCGATAAGCCAGTATCCTGTAAAACTCGACAAAAAACAAATTAAGCAGCTCTCCAAAAAATATAAAGTCCGCGTTGAGTATAACGGCACAACAGGCGAAAACCGCTTTTGCAGACTGCCTCTTGATATTAAAGGCAGTCAGAATATTAAAAAAAGTTTTCGTAAATGCGTGATTAGCTGGGGCTGCTGCGTTACGATACGGGATGGTAAATTATTCAACTGCTGTATTGCTGCGCATATCAAATTTTTTAATGAACACTTTAAACAGAATCTTGCTGTTTGCGAAAAAGATTATGTTGATATATACGCGCTAAATAATAACGCACGGGGGGGGGGGGGGGGAATTTCACCGCAGCGCGAGGTGGGAGCAATTTTTTTTTTTTTTTGAAAA
>JAIRPU010000018.1 GCA_031256815.1 Spirochaetaceae bacterium | reverse complement strand
GAGGCTATATTTTTATAAGTTCGTAATCAGAATTGCCCAGACCTATTTTTACACCGTGGGTAATTTGAGAAATTCCGTTTGTGTCAGGGTGAACATTGCGAAAATGGTCATCAAACTTCGCATTACGCTCACCTAAAACACTGGATTTTATCGCCGGAGCGGCATTTACCGCATCCAAACAGGCTTTGTCAAGCGCAACAGGGTCAAAACCCGCAAAAATTCCTATGTCCGGAATAATGGGCGCATCGCTTTCGCCATGACAGTCGCAATAAGGCGACACCTGATTTATTACAGAAATATGAAAATTTGGCCTTCCGTCCAGCACCGCTTTGGTATATTCCGCCATTTTTGCATTAAGAATATCAAAACTGCCGCCCGTCCAGTTTTCTATCGCGTTATAATTACAAACTCCCATACAACGTCCGCAGCCGGCGCATTTTGCATGGTCTATTTGCGCTTTTTTATCCGCGCCGTAATTTATCGCTCCATGAGCGCAGTATTTTGAACAAACTTTACAGCCGGTGCAGGCATTGGAAATAACATGAGGTTTGCCCTCGTTGTGCATTATCATTTTACCTGCGCGGCTGCCCGCCCCCATGCCAATATTTTTTATAGCGCCGCCAAAACTGGCATTCTCGTGCCCTTTAAAATGAGAGAGCGAAAGCACTATGTCGGCATCCATAATTGCGCGTCCAATCAACGCCGTTTTACAGTAAACACCGCCCTGAACGGGCACTTCAACATCGTCTGTGCCTTTTAATCCGTCTGCTATAATGTTATGACATCCTGTTGAAAAAGGGGTGTAGCCGTTTTCAAACGCCGCTTCCATGTGGTTTAGCGCCTGATTCCTCCGGCCAACGTAAAGCGTGTTACAGTCTGTAAGAAAAGGCATTCCACCGCGTGATTTAACATAATCAACAACAACCCGCGCCCAGGCCGGCCTTAAAAACGCCATATTGCCAGGTTCGCCAAAGTGAATTTTTATAGCCGTGTATTTGTTATTAAAATCGATTTCGCCAATTCCGGCCTTGATTATGAGTTTTTTTAACTTTGTTAATAGACTTTCGCCTATTGCGCAGCGCATATCCGTCCAAAAAATTTTTGATTTACTCATTATTAACTCCTGTTATTTTATTTCCATAAAAAAATCTTTTGTGCAAATAGCGTTTACCTTACGGTCAAACTGTTCTACCGGCACTTCATCCACAATCGCACAGCTCATGCACAAAGCGCAAATTGCCGATTCCGGACTCGATTTAAATAGTTTTTCGTAAAAGCGGTCGTAAAACCCTTTGCCGCGCCCAATGCGGTTACCGGAACGGTCAAACGCAAGGCCGGGTGAAATAACCAGCGCCGGCCCTGACTCAAAGTTAAAAACATCTTCTTCCTTGCCCGCAGGCTCGCGAATATCAAACGCGCCAATCACCCATGAGGATACATCCTGCGTAACACGAAAAAATCGCATGGAAGAATCGCTTTCTACTTTTGGAGCGTATACTTCTTTTTTTAGCGCAAACGCCCGTTCCAGTAAAGGCGCGGTATCAAGTTCATCCGGCATGGAAAGGTAGATTAAAACACGCTTGTAACGCTGCCAAAGCGCCGATTCCACAAGCCGCGCAGCCGCAAGTTCACCTTCTTCAGTAAACGCCATTTTTGGCAGCGCGGCAAGCTTTTTTTTCTGTGCCGCGCGCAACTCTTTTTTTGTCATGGCAACCTCCGCTTCAATTATAAAACACATGGTTTTTAAGAACAAGCCGCATGCTGCCCAGAACCGGCGATTTTTGCGAATAAAAAATGCGCCCAACACGGCCTTCCCTCCGTTAAAGCGCCGAAGCTGCGCCCGAACGGTGTAGAACTCCGGTTGCATACTCCGGCGGAGAATCAGATGACAGCAACCAGCAAATGTATGTGGGATTTATCCCGTCGTCCGAGACGTGCTTTTCGCCGTAATTCATTGAACGGCAACAATCAAGGGCTAATTATGTAACAAACAAATTATTTAGCACCGGTTCAATACTTTCATTATAGTTTATATTCTTGAAAGTTGTTTTAATTAAATTCGTTTTAGACTGTAAAACTGAGCAATATTTGTTCTTCGGCGCCAGATGTATACACAGAAGCATCATCATCACGCGGCATGACAAATATATTACTCATTTGCGGATTTTTTTTGAGACTGTCTTTAATTTGTTTCAGGAAGTTTAAATTAACATCATAGTTAATTATTTCCTGCGTATCATTTGCTCTATCTGTCATATAAACCTCTTGTTTTAATCAACGATCTTTCTGCCAAGTTGATTTTCCAGTTGATTACGAATGGCGGTTAAGTCCATTGTAAAGCTACATTGACATTGAATTTTGTTATCCACCGGGAATTTTTTAGCCAGCTTGGACATTTGTTCTTCTAAATTTTTCGGAATAGGACCAAACTTCACATAAAGTGGGTGCCGCAATCCGCATTTTGGACAATTCACATTAATTTCTATAACCGGGGCCTGAATGTTTTGAGCATTATTTGCAACCGGATTTTGTGGCATGGCTGCCTTCATAATATGCTCGTCTTCTGTTAAAAAAATCTTAAAGTATGTTGAACTTCCAAAAAGTAATTTAATGACTGTTTTTATTCGATATACAATTTCGCTTAACCCATACTGCTCATCAACATTTATAATACGCAGTCCTATTTCCGCCAGGTCAGAAATTTTAAGGGATTTACCATGAGAACGCCATGCAGAATGGTCTATCATTTTCTTTGCGATTTCTTCAGCGCGTTGTGTCTTGTATACATCGTCAACAGGCATTTTTCGTGTTTCAGTTTCTTTCCAATGCTTAAATTTATATTTTGGGAGCCATTCCTTCAATTTATCTTTTGCAAATTCCTGGGCATGAAAAACTCCCATGTATTCACCAGGAGAAATTTGGGCAAGCATCGCCGCATCAACCGCATTTAATGGCGAACCCGCTTCAACTTCTTTTCTTTTTTCGTCTATCCAGTTCACATAATCAAACGCGGATACAATGCTACGACCAATTCTAATCTGGGCATCGATAGGACCAAGACTGCCGCTATCTGTCATATAGATTTCATCTGCCGACATTGCCATTAGCGTTCCGGCGCTTTTGGCTTCGCCAGCTATGAGGAAATCTACAGAATCAAATTTATTATGCAGAAAATTGACAATTTCTTCCGCCGCCTCACCTGAACCGCCAGGTGTTTCAAGATAAAAATCAAGTTTTTGTTTTTCGACCTTCCTAAGCAATTCGTGGATAACCTGATAATCGTTCATTACGAGACTTATATTAAGGCCTTGAATAAATGCCGCTTTTTCAAAATCCACCGCATATATGAGCAAATAAGTTTTTTTGGCTTTATTGTAAAGCTGTACAAGGCGTTTTAATTCGCCCTGAAGGTCGGTAGCCGACATCCGCTTGTTTATATATTCAGATAGAAGACTCATTTTCATCTTCAAATAGCTCCTATTAAAATCATACTGAATTATATCATTTCTCGCAAGCATGTACATTATCACTACCTATAGGGCACCCGATTTTGCCTTTCATGGTTACACCTCGTAAAATGAATTTCTTTATAATTTCCATTCTACCACAGGTGCGGGTGTCCTATTTGTTTCTGATATTAGACAGCCGCATGCTGCCCAGAACAAGCGCGGTTTGTATATGCATTTAGGCTGTTTTGGGCGCATTTTTGCTTTAGAATTGATGTTGAAATATAAGCCGGAGTTTGATAGCATAAATGTTGTTGCGGGGATGAAACGTGCCGGATTACAGCGGAATACAAAAAGAAGAAACACTAAAGGGGCTTGTGTATCAAGACTATTTCTCAAAATTCAGCTACGAACCGAACATTGACAACATAGATTTTGTTGTTACAAAC
>JAIRPU010000173.1 GCA_031256815.1 Spirochaetaceae bacterium | reverse complement strand
TTTCCCCCTCAATGTTATGTATTGGGTAAAGAATTCGGAAGACTCTTTTGAAGTGCTTGACGGACAGCAGCGCACCATCAGCATTTGTGAATACATACATAATAATTTTCCTGTGGAATATAAACTGTTCAACAATCTTACAAAAGACGAACAGGAACAAATACTCAATTATGAACTGATGATTTATTTTTGCGAAGGCACAGATTCGGAAAAACTAAAATGGTTTGAAATAATAAATATGGCGGGCGCGGTTTTAACAAAACAGGAATTACGAAACGCCGTGTATACCGGCCCGTGGCTTTCTGACGCAAAAAAATGGTTTAGCAAGACAGGCTGTCCCGCAGGTCAAATCGGCTACGGATACCTCAACGGCTCCCCAATCAGACAGGAATATTTGGAAACCGCGCTTGACTGGATTTGGCGCACTGAAACCATTCAAGAACAGGATGGAGTGAGGCCTTTAAAATCTATCGAAGAGTATATGGCAAAACATCAGCATGACCCTGACGCTCTTCCCTTGTGGACATATTTTCAAGAAGAAAATCGGGAAGGTAAAAACAAATGCAATAGTGAAGCACGGCGGCATCCTTGCCGCGCTTGAAAAAAATTGCCAAGCGCCTGCTTAAAACCTGCCATTGACAAGTTTGTTAAGCAGTCGTATAAATTAATACCATGAAAAAGCAGCTGCTTTTTATCTTGTTCTTTGCGCTTTCGTTAAAAACATTAAATGCCTATGAATTTGTGTACAAAGTTACTTTGCCGTCAATTAATGGCATGGTTTGCGGCGGTACTTCGGTTGGCAGTATGTTCAAAGATCATGTTGAAAGCGTTTTGTTGCTTCCGGTTGTATGGGGAGAGTTTTTTGTTGCCGAAACGAAAAATCTGGTTTTTTCAACAGCTGGCGGTTTTTCTTTGTATTTTGAAGATGACGCATTGGCTTCAGTAAACATATCTCTTGGAATGGGAATTAGGTTTAATCGCGATAAAGATGATTTGAGGTTAACAGGAGCGTTTTTTACAATTTACCCTGTTTATGAATTTCCTTTTATTCCTTTGGCGGGAACGGCGCGTTATCCATGGAAATTTGCCTTTGAACCGCTTGCCATAACGTTGGGTTTTCTTCCCATAGCGCCAATGACCATATCCGCATACTGGCGCACAATTTTTATTTATTCGTCCGATTTTAAAACAAAAGTGTTTCCGCTGGGACTTGGAGATGTCTGTTTTACGATTGGCTGGTATTTTACAAATAAACCTGATTCCCGCAAACTGATAAAAAAACGCTCCGTGGAAACAGAAAACCCTGCGGAAGAACAAAGCTCTGAAAAAGAAGAACAATAGATGAAGCGGCTGCTTTTTGCTATTACGATTTTGTTTTTACAAAACGCCCTCTACGCATTCGAATTTACTGCATATTGGACACTGCCCTCTTTAAGCGGACTGGTTAACGGCGAAGGTTCTGAGGTGAATCAATTATCAGATAATGTTAAAGAACGGTGGCTGTTACCCTTTGTTGGAACAAAGATAGCAATTTGCAAAATTGGAGAAAGCTCTTTTTTTATAACGGGCGGCTTTTCTTTGTATTTTGAAGATAAAGGATTGGAAGAAGGCCTGGAGCTGGCCTCTGTAAACTCCACTCTTGGCTTTGGAATAACCATGCCCTATAACGAAGAGCTTCACCTGGCTGGATTAAGCCTTTTTACTGTTTATCCCATGTACGAATTTCCATTTGCCGTTATTGAAGGAACTCCAAAACACCTCTGGAAATTTGCCGTTGATATGATAGATATTGCTGTAACAACCATACCAAGAACGCCATTTTTCATATCCTTATACTGGCGTCTTATTTTTTTTATGCAGGATAAACAACTTCATATAGCAGGGGCAGGCGATGTAGGTATTACACTAGGGTTTCATTACAGCAGCGCCCCAAATTATGACTGGAGATTAAAATTAAAAACAAAATAACCGGCAGTGCAGCAATTCTAAACTGGAATTGGCGCAGCATAAAACCTGCCACTTGACAAGATACTGAACTTTGTTAAAACTCATAATATAAATATTAAACAGGCAGGTTAAAATGAAAGGTTTAACAAAAAAGGCAGCGTATATTTATACACTTGCTATTGTAATCGGTTTTTGTGTTAGTGGTTGCGGGTCTATTAAAACGCCCAAAAATTATACAACTGCAAGACAAATTGCAATTGTAAAGCAGAATGAGTACGACGTTGGACATAACGCTGTAATTACAAATGCTGGTATAGGCGTAAAACAAAGAGCCAAAGAAGGAACAGATTATTATTACAATATCTTTGAAACAACCATTGACGGCGAAAAATGGTACGGGCTTGCAAAAAGCGAAGAAAAGCACTCTTACGAAAGAAATTATATAGTAAGAATCGCAAAGGGTTTAACATCACAATATGTAATACAAACCCCGGACATTGTTTATTTTTATAAGCCCAACGAAGAACGTACGCAGTTTTTGAATATGCGCAACAAGCCGCAAAAACTGGACGAAAATGCAGTTAATGTACTGGCGGCATTTATAGGGAATTAAAATAAAAAGTAAAATAAAGCTATAATAAAATTAATGTAACAAGAGGGAGTTTTTTATGAAAAAGGTTAGAATTGGTTTTTTAAAACTGTTGCCGCTTTTTATTGCGGTTGCGATTGCCGCCGGCGTTACATCGTGTAAAAAAAAGAGCGCGCCGGATAAGATTTATATAGGCGTAAGCATAGCGTCATTGGAAAACGAATACTGGGCGTCATTGGCCAGGGGCGCAGAACTTTTTGCGCAGAGCTTGCCCGAAAATACCGCGGAAGTTGTTATTATGACGGCGGCAGAGCCGGATAAACAAATGGCAAACATTGAATCGTTTATTACAAAGTATGGCGAGGCCGGAATTATGTTCATCGACCCGATGAGCGGCGCAATTACGCCGGCAATTGCCGCGCTCTGCGAAGACGCAAAAGTATATTATGTAAATTATGCCAACAAAGACGACAATCTGTTCCCCACTGATTTTCAATATTTTGTTGCATACGAAACACAGGATGACGAGAATTCCGGTTATCTTGCCGCAAAAGATCTTTTTAACTCAATCGGCGGCAAGGGCAAGGTGGCGGAATTGCGCGGCGTTTTGGGTAACGATGCCGCACGCAAACGGAACGCCGGTTTTGAAAAAGCATTAAAAGAGTTTCCGGAAATAGAAGTACTTGACGCTCAGGTTGCCAATTATGTCAGCTCCGAGGCGTTTACCATTACCCAGCAATGGATTACCCGTTTTGGCGATTCGCTTGCGGCGATTTATTGCCATAACGACGATATGGCAATTGGCGCGGCGGAAGCGCTTACTCAAAAAGATATGAACGGCAAGATAAAAATTTCCGGTTTTGACGGAACGGCGGCGGCATTTAACGCCATTAAAGAAGGCAGAATGTACAGCACTATTTTTAATAACGGCTTTCTTGTTGGCGGTTATGGAGCGGCGCTTGCATATTCGGCGCGTACCGGCAAAATCGATACCAAAACTATGGACCAAACCAAACGAATGTTCTATTCAAGGGTTTCGCTGGTTAAATCCGAAAATGTTGATGATATTATAAACAATTATGTAAAAGCAACGCCGTCTTTCAATTTTGATGATATTGATTACGCGATTGCCGGTATTATTCCAAATCCAAAACTTAAATAATGCTTAACCGCATCAAAAAACACGAAGCTCCGGTCGCCGTTCAATTTATTCAAAAAGTTAAAGACGACGCCCGGAGTGCGTTTTTTTTACGCTACGCTCCGGTTATTGTACTTGTATTTATGACGGTACTATCAATCGTTTTTGTTGATCATTTTTTTTCACGCGATAATCTGGTTAATTTTTTATATCAAATGAGTCTGCCTTTAATTCTGGCTACAGGATTAAGTTTTGTTCTGCTTATAGGCGGCATAGATTTATCGCTGGAAGGAGTTATGGGCTGTTCAGGCGCGGTTTTTTCTCTTCTTGTAATAAATTCGGTAAACGATAACAACTTTGGAGTATTTGCAGTTGCGGCGGTTATTGCGTTGAGTTTTGCATTGGGAACAGCAACCGGAATGGCGCATATAAAAATGCGAATCCCATCATTTATGATTTCGTTTGCCATGGGAAACATTGCCCGCGGACTTGGGCTTTTAAGTTACCGCACACAGCCTGCAATTATAAAAAGTGAGCGTATCATCGCGTTTTCCCAGGGCACCCTGTTTGGAATTCCCAACATAGCGATTGTCGCATTTGCGGTATTTGCCGCAGGCTGCATAATACTGAATCTGACGGCGTTTGGCCGCGCTGTATACGCTGTAGGCAACAACGAGGTAAGCGCCCGTTCTTCAGGAATTGATGTAAACAGAGTTAAATTAATTTCTTTTATTATTTGTTCGGTAAGCGCAGGCATTGCCGGAATTATGGGCGCGGTGCTTCTTAAAGTGGGGCAGGTTGGAATTGGTGATAATATGCTGTTTCCCACTATTGCGGCAGTAACAGTCGGCGGGCTTACCCCTGGTGTCGGCGGCATGATGCAAACGTTTATTGGCGTGGCAATTTATACCGAGCTGGTTAATTATTTAACGCTTTTGGGGGTTAGCAGTATTTTTAAACAGGCGATACAGGGAATTATTATTCTTGTTGCCGTTGCGCTTTCCGCGCCGCGTCTTAAAAAGGTAATTGTTAAATGATGACGGACAAACCGGTTTTATTTGAAGCGCGTAATATTCATAAAAATTATGGCGTTACCTCTGTTTTACGCAACATTGATATAACTATTTATAAAGGTGAAATTATAGGGCTTATAGGGGAGAACGGCGCAGGAAAATCGACTCTGCTAAAAATTATCGCCGGAGTTGAACGCCCCTCTGCGGGCAGTATGCTTATGAACGGAAATCCATACTGCGTAAAAAATCTTATAGAAGCAAACAAACACGGCGTAGGTATGGTATTCCAGGAACAATCACTTGTACTGAATATTACCGTTGCTCAGAATATTTTTTTGGGCCGCGAACAGCCTTACAGTTTTGCAAAATTGATTAACTGGCGAAAGGTAAACAGCGCCGCAAAAAAAGCGCTGGAACGGCTTGGCATTGCCGAAAGCATAGCGCCCAATAAAAAAGTATACGACCTTAATTTTGTTTCACGGCAGATGGTGGAAATTGCCAAAGTGCTTGATGTAATACTCTGTTACAGCGAACATGGGGCTCTGCTGCTGCTTGATGAGCCTACAACAGTACTCTCAGAACCGGAAATTGAAGTGCTTTTCAGGGAAATGCGGTCGATTAAAGAAAAAGGCATTTCTGTTATTTTTATTTCGCACCGGCTGGACGAAGTTTTGGCAATTACCGACCGTATTTATATTTTTAAGGACGGCGATAAAACAGGCGAAATAGAAACAAAAAACGCCAATACAAATCTGCTTTACGAAAAGATGGTGGGACGCAGTTCTTCCGGCGCGTACTATCAGCTTGAAACACAAACAGCCGCTTCCGGCGAAGTGGTGCTTGAAGCCGAAAAACTCGGTAAATACGGGTCGTTTAAGGATGTTTCCTTTAAACTTTACCGCGGCGAAGTACTCGGTTTTTGCGGCGTTGAAGGTTCAGGCAAAGAAGAACTTTGCGCGGTAATCTGCGGTGATGACGAATGGACAACCGGAACCTTAAAAGTAAAAGAAAAAACGGTGCGTCCTTTTTCTTCGCCGGCAGCGGCGTTTGAACAAAAAATTCTTTCTATTCCAAAAGACCGCCGGCTTGAAGGCATGGCGGGTATTCTTTCGATTACTGTAAATATCATTATGTCAAGCCTGCGGATTCTTTCGCAGTTTGGTTTTATTTCGTCAAATAAAACCGCCGGACTTGCGCGTTACTGGATAAACAAAATGGGAATAAAATGCGCGGGTATTGATGAACGTATCGACAGACTTTCCGGCGGCAATGCGCAAAAAGTAATTTTTTCGCGGGTCAGTACGAGCAGCAGCGACATACTCATTTTGAATCATCCAACACGCGGAATTGACATAGGCGCAAAAGAAGATATTTACAAAGCCATAAGGGAACTTACCGGCAGCGGAAAATCGGTTATTCTTTTGGGCGATACGCTGGACGAGTGCATAGGGCTTGCAAGCCGCATACTGGTAATGAAAGACGGCGTACTGCAAAAAGAGTTTAACGCGCCCGCCGGCGCAAAACCTGAACAAATTGATATTGTAAAATATATGATGTAAGGCGGAATATATGAATTTAAACAAAGCAAATGTTCAGTATATTGGCAAACTTAAAAAGTTTTCTTCGTTTATCGGTATGCTGATAATTTTTATTGTGTTTTGTATTCTTGACAGCTCATTTCTAAGCGTACGCAATATTACAAATATTTTACAGGCGGCAGCGCCGCTCTTCTTTATGGTAATGGGCTTAAGTTTTGTTATCCTTACAGGAGGCATCGACCTTTCTACCGGCGCGGTTTGCTCGTGCGTGTGCGTATTTGTAGGCCTTTATATTTCCGGTATTGGCAACATGGTCTTTTTTGCTGTTATTCTTATTGGAATTGCAGCGGGTTTATTAAACGGCGTACTTACCGCATTCCTTAAAATGCCTTCTTTTATCGTAACACTATGTACATTAAGTTTATGGAAATGCGCTACCCTTATTATCTCTGACGCGGGAAGCAAAAGCATTCCTGTAGAAACATGGCCGGTTTTTAGCTGGGCATCCAAAGTGTTTTTTGTGTTCCCTGTGCCGTATATAATTGCGTTATTTGTGTTTGCGTTATTTGTGTTTGTTGAAAGGCGTACTTCAACCGGAACGGCTGTTTATGCGGTAGGCGCAAATGTACTTGCCGCGCGAATGGCCGGTATTGATATAAAAAAGACCCAGGTTATGGCATATATTTTATCCGGTGTTGGCAGCGCGCTTGCCGGCGCGTTTTATGCGCTTCGTTTAAAAGCAAGCGTACCTACAATAGGCGACAGCTTAAATCTTGTCGCAATTGCCGCAGTAGTGCTTGGCGGTCTTTCGCTTGCAGGCGGACGCGGAACGGTTGTAAATGCTCTGCCAAGCGTTATTACAGTAGTAATGCTGCAAACAGCATTAAAAGTTGTAGGGCTTGACGCATATTGGCAAAATATAGTGTTTGGCATTGTGCTTATAATAGCAATATATATAAATTCAGATGCAGGCAGCGCCAAAGACGCAATAATAAAATAGTTATTATAAATGAATGATATTCATTTATTTTTTAATATTGCGCTTTTAAAGATAAACCGGCGGTTGCTATAATCTGCAGAAGTTCAGCTTTTTGGTCTTGAGAGCAGCCTAAATTAATAAATGTAGAAAGTTCAAGCCGTCCGGAAACGCGCACTATCGATTCCATGCCGGCGCTTATTGAAAAACGGAAATTATCTTCGCTTTTATCAAAGTCGGACTGAAGTTTTATTTTCCGCAGTTTTTCCGCATTTGCCGCGGCAAGAGAGGAAAGCGCCGGCGAAAAAACGCTGTTTTCAAAGCGCCGCATAAAACGCTGGTAAATAGCGCCCAAAAATGTTTTAGCTACAGGATTAAGCCATTCAAGCGTAAAACCAAGCGTCCAGCCTTTTGTCAAAAAATTGAATTCGTCCGCAAAAATAAATTCTGCGCCGCGAAATCCAAAAAAAATCATTCTTGAATCTACCCCGGTTTTCCACGAAAGCTCATCATCTTTGGGAATTGCTATTGCGGTGCTTAAGCCATACTGAAACTCGTCATTTTGATAGAATTTTAAAAGCGGCTTTGAACCAAAAGCGCCAAAAATGTTAAGCGCCTGCCAGCGAAGAACGCCGCCAAGTCCTAAAATATCCTGCATTGTATCTAAGCGGCGCAAAAGGTTCCGGTTTATATGAAATTCCGCTTCGCGCGGGCGAACAAGGCTTAAAATTCCGCTTATATTTGGAAAGCTAAACGAAACGCCGAAAAGTTCACCCGCCACGCCGCCTGTGGCGTTGTCTTGTTTAAGCGCGTCTTCAAATTTGGAATAGAGTTCCGGCGCAAAGAGCGTATAAAATGGCGGCGCTGTCCAAACCGCGCTTCCATTTGAAAGCGCTCCGGCAAAAACATCAAAGTCTTCCAAAGCGTCTTTTGTTTTACCGTAAATATAGCTTTCGTAACGGCGTTCTATACGAAAAACATTGTTAAAATAACGCCACTTCCAGGGGACGCTAAAATTTGCCGCAAGGCCGCTTGTATTCCGGCCTGTTTTTTGCTGCGCTTCCTGAGTAAGGATTATTTTTGAAACTGCGCCTCTGCCTGAGCGAATAAAACTTGCATCAAAAACACCGCGCATTGCCCGCTGCAAGGCGTCTTTTCCGGCATCCGGCACAAGAGAATGCCAGCTATGCCCCCAAAGCGCGGCATAATCGAACAAAACCTCTTCTTCAACATTCATTTCTTCCTGCCAGCGCCAGTCTGCGTTCAGTTCAAGGTTTAGCTCGCCATTAAACTGGCGCATACCGGCGCGCGCGCGCCAGTTTCGCGTGTTTTTGCTGTTTTGAAGGGCATTTTCCGCGTTAAACGCCGCGTGATATTTGCCTTGCAGCTCCGCCTTTGCAGAATGATTCCACGCGCCGCCTGAGGGGTCAACAAAAAAACGCTCACCCAAAGAGAATGGCCCAAAAGCGCGGAAAAGCCCGTGCCCCGCCGTCCACCAAAAACTGCTGCCAAAATCACCGGAACTTGTTTGAAACGCCGCATTGCCGTCAATTTTAACGCCAAAAACGCTGACTTCCGCCCTGCCGCGCTGAACCGCTCCGGCAAAAACCGTTTTGTTTTCTTCTTCCGGCTTGCCGCGCGCCTGCGCTTCAATCGCCGTCTCCAAACGCGCGCCTTCAAGAACAGAAACATCTCTTATTTTTAAAATTTTGCTGCCGGAACTCCACAAAAAACGCAAGCCGGAGTTTATATAAAAATCGCCATCGCCTTCTTCCAAAATAAGCTCGTCAATACAAAAGCTCCCGTCCGGCAATAATGATGATGAAGTATCTGGTCCAAGAAAAAACATTATCCATGCGTTATCCCAATCGCCTTCGTCAAGCGCCGCAGGGCCGTTTCGTCTTAACGCGCCGCTGCGATATTCCAAATTTGCCTGAATATGGCGGCCGTCCACATAAACGCCGCTGTCCGCGCCGGCATAACGAAGTTCAACCTTTACCCAGCGGTCAGAGAAGGGTAGTAAATCCGAAGCGTTAAACCGCGCGTGCAGCGCTTGTTCGCCAGGCTTTAAAAATGAAGCGCGGCCCTTTGCCACAAAAAAATCAAAATAAGTATTGGGGGCGTTTGCAAGCGCAGCGGCGCCGGCGTTAATAAAAAAACTTAACTTTTTATAATTGGCAAGCGGCGCATTGCCGGCTCTTGCGCCGGCTCCGGCGGCTTTACCGGGAGTAAGCCCGCTCCAGTCAACTTTAAGCACACGTTGTTTTTCTCCAGAGGGGTGCAGCCGTTTTATAATATCTTCATAAGCTGAAGAGAGCTGGGGCGAAGCGCTGTCTGGTGTTTCTACAGCGCTAACCGGCATTGGCTCTGTTTCCAATATGCCGGAGGCGTCCGCAAGCAGCGGAGAAAATGATGTTCCCAAAAACACAGGCGGCGCAACCAGCAATCTGCCGCTCGCTGTTTGAACGCCTGTACTAAGTACCAGTATTCTAATGCCTGTAGCGCCGTTCAATTTTTGCCTGTCTGTGGCGTTAAGTGTAATTTGAGCCTGAGGCCGGCTTAAATCTAGTTCTTTTTCTACAATAAGCGCAGGATTTTCCGTTGACAATAAATTTTGGCCGGAAAGCGCCCCCATTTGAACAAAAACACGCAGACTGGAAACATTTTGACCATCGTAAAAACGCGCCGGAATTATAATCGCTTCGGCCTGACGCAGCGCGTTACCATCGGGCAACTCAGACTGAAACCCAGCCCATGTTTGAGTTGCGCCATCAAGCTCGAATTCGGCGACCATTACCCTGGCGCTAAAAACTCTATCGCGCGCCGGATAGGGGCCGGAAACTCCAGGCGTTTCAGAAACATCATCATCTATTGGACGAAGAGTGCTTGTACCGGCAAAATCAGTTTGCCTGTAATTACGGTAAACAAGCGGCGCGCGCTGGGAGCTGTCAAGCGTAACCGGAAAAGAAATTACAGGCGGCGGAATGGGCAGCGGATTATTTGGGGCATTTAAAACCGTGGGATTTGAAATAAAAGAAGAATCCGGCAGGTCGAAGATGTTTTCGTGCCCCTCCATCCCTGCTATTCGATATAAACCGGTAGTGTCTGGCTGTTCAAAACCTGTTCCCAGACTAAATGTTGTTTTTATGTTGCCGGCGTTCCATTCCGCCTTGCCGCCAAAGCCTATAACGCCTGGACTTGCGCCGCCGCTTTCGGAATAACCTTCGTTTGATACATTCCAGCGCAAGCCAAGCGCCGCGCTCGCCGAAAATATGCCTTCGCCTTTGTAAACCGCCCCAAGACCTGCCGCAATACTGCCATTCTGCCTGTTCAAACTGCGTCTTAAATAGCGAATTCTTATAAGCTCGTTATATTGCGCCGGAGTTCCAAGCATGACGGTTCCGCTTTGCGCGTCAAAATTCCAGTTTGAGTCGATAATTCCGCCGCGAAACACCTGCACAGAACCGGCCAGCACATCGCTTCCAAGCTGATAGCCGTTTCTGTTGTTAAAAGAAGTCCAGCGCAGCTCAACATCTCCTCCGTCTTTTTCATTTCCACTCAAATAAAGCAAGAGCAGCCAGTCGCTGCCCGCTTCATTTTTGCCAAGCGGCCAGCGGGCAATTTCATCTCTAAGCCCGCCTGTTCCTTTTTGAAGCAGCTCATAAATGTCGCGTTTTTGAATCTCTGTTTCAGTTTCTTCGCTTACATAAAGCGGCAGATTGGAAAATGTGCTATCTTCAAGTTTGTATAAATCCCAGCCATGCATTATTTCTTTTGTTGAGCTGTTTATAAGCTCGGCTCCGCCTGCGCCGCTTACAGGGGCAATATAACGGGACTGCCTTTCAAACGGCGAAAATGCGCCTTTTTCGTATAAAACCAGCGCGTTAACGCCGTCAATGCTTATTATTGCCGGTTTATCGGTCGTTATCATACCGGAGCGTACTCCAGGTTGAGCGTAATCTTTTAGGTCTATGCCTGTACCTTTAAAAAACTCCTGCGCTTCGCCTAAAAACCCGCCTCCAGGCGAAGCCGACGTACCATAATCGCCAAGCGTATAGCCTCCGCTGTAAGAAACGGCTACCATACCGGCTGGAGTTGCCGAAAGTTCGACAAGGCCGTCTCTTGCGCTTACCGCAGCCTCGCTTGGGCGCGCCATGCGCCAGCGCGTGCCGCCGCCCAAAAACGGGCCGTCTTTGTCTTCAAGATACACAAGCGGCGGACTGGAAATATTTTCATCTGGCAGCACAAAAGAAACGCCGCGCTGGATAGACGCGACAGGCAGCGATGTCCACACCCGCTCAGCGCCTCCTACAAACACCCGTTCTTCCTGCTCTGCGGCATCATAGCGGAATAGCGTGTGAATGGTGAGAGCGCCTGAACCAAAAGCGCCGTAAAATCCAAACGAAGAAGAGGAATCGCCTCCTAAATCGAGATATGGAAACACCGGAAAATCAAGGCCGGTATTTCCAATACCGGCATAACGCACAAAATCGCCGCTTCGTCCTTTAAATCCGGCGCGGTATGTATTTAAATCGTATTCTTCCGCAAAGTTCGCTTCCACAAACCAGCGTTCTTTTATCCAAAGCGAAAGTGTAATATCCGCTTCCTGTGTAAAAAGCACAGGAGTTTCGTTTGTGGCTACGCTCCATCCAAACTTTGTTTTTGAAAGCCCCCATGAACCGGTTAGCGTGCCTTTCCAAAAACCAAAAAGATTGAGAGACACATCAGAATCAAAAAGATTTATCGCAAAAAGTTCGGCGGGAGATTCAGCTTCAATTTCTCTTCTGCGCCGCTCAATGTCCAAAAGCGTCCCGCGTTCCTGTGCGGCAAGCGGCGGTAATGCCGTAAAAACCATTGCCATTATGCGCAAACAAAGTCGCAACAAGGTTTTTAATGACGAGTTTTTTATCGCGTTCTTAATTTTTTTGTTCACAAACTTTGCTTGACTTGACGTTTTTACAACTATGTTATAGATATATTATACGCATAAGCCAAGACAAGAGTCCATATACTTGAGTTTCTGGGCGTGGCAGCTAAAAGCTGGCGTATTTTAATTTTTATTGAGGTGGATATGCAGCGAATTTTAAATAATCCTGACGACATTGTAGACGAGATGCTTAAAGGCTTTGTTAAAGCGCACAGTGATATTGTGGCAACAACAGACAATTCACGTGTAATAAAGCGCGCCGATATGCCTTCCGGCCATGTGGGCGTGGTAACAGGCGGCGGCTCCGGACACAAACCCGCGTTTATAGGCTATGTAGGCAAAAATCTTTGCGATGCGGCAGCGGTTGGCGAAATTTGTTCATCGCCTACGGCCGCGGCGTTTTTGGATGCGTTTAGGGCTGCAAACCAGGGCAAAGGCGTTGCTTGCCTTTACGGTAATTATTCCGGCGACAACATGAATGTAAAAATGGCCGTAAAAATGGCTGCAAAAGAAGGCATAGAGGTAAAAACCGTAGTTGCCAACGACGACGCCGCTTCCGCGCCTGCCGACCAGCGGGATAAGCGCCGCGGAGTTGCCGGCGAAGTGCTAATGTGGAAGGTTGGAGGCGCAAAGGCGGCGGAAGGCGCTTCGCTTGACGAAGTAATTGCAGCCGCGCAAAAGGCGATAGACAACACAAGAAGCGTTGGCATAGGGCTTACGCCATGTACTTTGCCTGCGGTAGGGCATCCGAATTTTGAAATTAAAGACGGAACAATGGAAGTTGGCATAGGGCATCATGGCGAGCCAGGCATAGAAGTTACCGCGCTGGAAAGCGCCGCGCAAATGGCAAAACGAATGTGCGATGTGGTACTCGGCGATTTGCCATTTAAAAAAGGTGATGAAGTTGTAACACTTGTCTCCGGATTGGGCGCAACGCCGGTTATGGAGCTTTACGTTCTTTATGACGAAATCGAAAAAATTATAACAGGCAATGGCATTAAAACTCACAGAGCTTATGTTGGCAATTACTTTACATCTCTTGAAATGATGGGAGCTACGCTTACTGTTATGAAGCTGGATTCAGAATTAAAAAAGCTTGTTGACGCAAGCTGTTATGGAATGGGAATAAAACAGTTTTAGCCTGTGTTTTTTTTCATTTTGTGTTAGACTTGCTAATATGGCTTTTGGAAACTGGACTATTCGGGCAGGCCGTCCTTTGCCGCTTGGCGCTACGATTGATTCTCGCGGAGTCAATTTCGCTGTTTTTTCACGTAACGCAAAATCGGTTCAGCTTGTCCTTTTTGAAAACGAAAGCCATGGCGCCAAACGGCACAGCGTAAATTTAAGCGATAAACAGCACCGCACAGGCGATATATGGCACTGCCATATTGAAGGCCTAAAAGAAGGCGCTTTGTATATTTACCGTGCGGATGGCCTGTATCATCCTGAACAGGGGTTTCGTTTTAATGTAAACCTTGCGCTGCTTGACCCTTACGCCAAAGCGCTTAGCGGTATTTTTAAATGGGATTTTTCGCGCGCAACCGCTTACAATCCTGACGACCCTTCATTTGACCTTTCATATAATTATAACGATAACATTGATTCTTCCCCGCGCTGCGTTGTAATAGACGATAGTTTTGACTGGCAGGGCGACAGGCCCTTGAATTATCCGCTTAGATTCAGCGTGCTTTACGAAACCCATGTGCGCGGGCTTACGATGCACGAATCAAGCAAGGTTGAACATCCCGGCACATACCGCGGTCTTGTTGAAAAAATCCCATATTTTAAAGAACTTGGAGTTACAGGCATAGAACTGCTGCCGATTCACGAATTTAACGAAAACGAACTATGGCGGATTAATCCACGCACAGGCAAACGTTTAAAAAATTACTGGGGTTATTCAACGGTATCTTTTTTTGCGCCCAAACAGAGTTACGCTTCGGACAAATCGCTTGGAGCGCAGGTGCGCGAGTTTAAAGAAATGGTGCGGGAGCTGCACAAGGCGGGGCTGGAAATAATACTGGACGTTGTGTTTAATCACAGCGCGGAAGGTAACGAGCGCGGCCCAACATTTAACTTTCGCGGTCTTGATAATCAAATTTATTATATTTTAAACGAAAATAAACGTTACTATCAAAATTATTCCGGCTGCGGCAATACGCTTAACTGTAACAATCCTATAATGAGGAATTTTATTATTGAATGTCTGCGATATTGGGTTGTAGAGATGCACGTTGACGGGTTTCGCTTTGATTTAGGTTCTATTTTAGGCCGGAATCAGAATGGTGACTTAATGGAAAACCCGCCGATGCTGGAGATGATTGCCGAAGATCCGGTTCTGCGTAATACCAAAATTATAGCGGAGGCCTGGGATGCCGGCGGGGCGTATCAGGTGGGGAGTTTTCCGGGCGGACGCTGGGCGGAGTGGAATGACCGCTATCGTGATGATACCCGCCGTTATTGGCGAAACGACCCAAGCGCAGCGCGTCATCTTGCCACACGGCTTTCGGGCAGCGCCGACCTTTACCTGCGCGATGGCAGAAAGCCGTTTCATTCAATCAACTTTATTACATCGCATGACGGGTTTACAATGCGCGACCTTGTTTCTTACAACGGCAAGCATAACGAAGAAAATGGCGAAGAAAACCGCGATGGCGGCGATTCAAACTGGAGTTACAATTATGGCTTTGAAGGCAGTACGGCAAATCCGGTTATAGAGCAAACCCGCGAACAACAAATGAAGAACTTTTTTTGTACGCTTATGATATCGCAGGGAACGCCGATGATTTTGGGCGGAGATGAATTTGGCCGCACCCAGAATGGCAACAACAATGCGTATTGCCAGGATAACTCAATTTCGTGGTTTGACTGGCGGTTTTTGGACGAAAAACAAGGGCTTTTTCGTTTTGTAAAAGAGATGATTTCTTTCAGAAAACGGCACCTTGGCTTTATGAGGCCGGAGTTTTATACAGGCAAAGGCGGGGCTTACAATGCGCCGCCGGATATTTCGTGGTTTGATGACGAAGGAGAACCAATAAATTGGGAAAAAGAAAACTCTCCTTTTGCGCTGCGCGTGGACGGTACCAAGGCGGATATACTTGCCGACCGTGATGACCGTGATTTTTACATAATGTTTAACGCCGGTTTAAAAGAAATTAAGTTTACCGTGCCAAAGGCATACGAAACGCAAATTTGGAAGCGTGTTGTTGATACAAGCCTTCCCTCTCCTGATGACATTCTGCCGCTGTATATGCGCCCCGAATTTCCTCCTGTTGCGTCCAGTTATCGAGTACGTCCGCGAAGCGTTGTTATTCTGGTTTCTGAACGGTAGGCAGGCAAAATATGGGAATTATTACAATTTCGAGAGAACTGGCGGCTTTAGGCGACGAAACGGCAAAAGAGCTGTCAAAACGGCTTGGCTGGCGTTATGTTGATAAATGGACGCTTGAAGAACGCATCCGTGCGGCAGGTGAATTAAGCGGCAAATTTGAAAAGTACGACGAGCGTAAGCCTTCGTTTTTTGCCTCTATTTCCGAAGACCGCGATGAATATTTGCACTTTCTAAAAACCGCTATTTTGGACGAAGCGGCTGGCGGCGACTGTATTTTTATGGGGCGCGGCGCGTTTGCCGTGCTGGAGGGCGTGCCTGGCGTGCTTAGTATATTTTTGGTTTCTTCAATGAAAGCAAGAATTGCCAGGGTTAAGAGCTATTTTCATTGCGATGAAAAACGGGCAAAACAGCTTGTTTCCCAAAGCGACAACGACCGCAGCGGCTTTCATAAATTCTTTTTTGAAAAAGAATGGAAAGACCCTGATAATTATCATCTAACATTTAACACAAGCAATTTGCACCCTGAACTTTGCGCCGAACTAATAAAAGGTTGTACACAATCGCTTTTTTCTGGCCCTGTAAATGATGAATGTTCAATAATTTTAAAAGATATGTCTCTTGCGCGGAAAGTTGTGCATTACATACGCTATGAACGAAAAATCGGGGTTCATTTTTTGGATGTAACTGTTTCCTGCGGCAAAGCGCGGCTGCATGGCGTGGCAAATTCAGCGTTAATGGCGGATACGGCAATGGCGGCCGCGGCGGTAGTTCCCGGAATAAGCAGTGTGCAAAACGATATTCAAATTGTACAGGAATACACCGTCCGCCCATATAAAATATAGTTTTACAGCGCCAGGTACATTCGCCCTCAAGCGTTATCAGCGGTTTTAGAGCCCTTATTCTAATCTATCTTGTTTTTGAGCAGTAGAAAATGAGACGTTGCCGCTGTCAACAGCCTTGCCGCCGCGCAAATTTATAAACGCTTGCAAGATTTGTTTTTCGGCGGTTTCGAGGTTCTTTTTGACGATGGCGGCGGCTTCGGCGGAGAATGCGGCAAGGATTTGTTCTGCGCCGGGGACGGGGGCATTTTCCGGTTTTAACAGTTCATAGACTTCTATATCAAAGGCATCCGCAAGTTTTACCATAGAATCGAGGTAGGGCCATTTGTTGCCCCGTTCAATATCGCTTACATAGACAACGGAAAGCCCCGTGCGCTCGGCCAAATCCGCCTGCGACCAGTTTCGCCGGTTCCGGTATAGTTTTATGTTTTGGGCAAGCGCCGCCCGAACAGCCGCTCCTCCCATGAATTATCCTCTCCGCATTATTCGTCTATCATCCTTCCCGCTTGACAAAATAACAAACATCGTAGAGAATGGTCTTAAACCCATTCGTTACGGATGAGCCTGTGGCGGTTATAAAACTGAAGTTCTGTAATTGCGCTTATGCCTGGAATGAATACCGGTTAAATCCAGATAAAACAAAAAGGGAAGCAAATGTTGAATATGACACGGGCGCAAAAGCGCTTCCGCCGGATTTTTTCAGCGGCGGCATTGTGCGCCGTTTTTAGCGCGGTGTGCGGGTGCGTACCGCCCCCCAAAAAAACCGCCGGGGATGCCGGCGCGGAGCCGGGCGGTGTTGATGCGCCGGTGTCCGCAAAAGCGGGTATCTATTATTTTTTTGACAGAACTGCGTCTATGCGTGGTTTTGCGGCGGCGGGCGAAAATTCAGGCTATGTTACCGCGCTGCCCGCTATTTGGGGAGCGGCGGAATCCTGTTTTCCCAATGCCGAACCGGATTATTATGAATATGGTCAGTCTTATATTTACCGGTTTGAAAAAAGCGCCAGAACGGAAGTCAAAAAACCCGGCTTTTATGATACATGGATAGGTGAAAAAGTTTATGAATCCAAAATGAAAATGGCTTTTCAAAACGCTAAGGATTTTATAGAAGAAAACAACAATAATGCGGAAACCCTGTTGTACATAATTACCAGTGATTTATACGAACAAAACGCCGAAAAATCGGTGTTTAGTGAATTTTACCGGGCGTTGTTTGCGCGTGGAAGGTCCGGCGCGATATTTGCCATTGAGTCGCGCTATAGCGGTAATATTTTTCATGAAGCATCTGGAAATTCAAACGATTCTTTTTTTCATAACGGTAAATCGCTGTTTTTTGTTCTTGTAGCGGGAAATAGAAGTTATGTACGACAGTACCATGCAAAACTGCGCGAGGATTTTAAAAGAGAGGACATTCAGTTTGAATCGTGGCTTTTTGATAAAAACGAAAACTATTTTTCACTGGAACCGCAGACAAAATACGAACGGCCGGAGCCGGTTCCGGAGCGTAAATTTAATTCCCCTGATTACATGAGCGTTATGGCATATCTTCGCGAAGAAAAAAACCCGGCAATGCTCGGTCTTTACGGAGCGGAAGCTCATAGTCCCGCCAGGGTTACCGCCTACCAGATTCAAAAAGAAGCAGGGGCGCGTTATGTGGGTTTTTTGCCGAAAGAGCTTGATGTTATTGAATTTAAAAATACAATTCTTGGTAAAGTTGAATCCTGTAGGTTAAACGATAAAAGAGTTCAATTCGAACAATTGGAGTTTAAAGATTTTAATGAAGACAACTTTAAAATCGAACCTGTTTTCGATGAAAAAATACAAAAGCCCGCTTTGACAATTACTATCAATAATACAGGAACGCTTGCGCCGGGTATTTATAAAGTGAATATTACCAGTTGTGTAAAAGCGCCGCAATGGATTTCCGAACGGAGCGTTGCAAAACTTACCGATCTAAAAAAATCACTTGCGGCGGACAGAGACTCGGCAAAAGTCCTCAATCTTGAAAAAGTCTTTGAGGATATTGCCGATCGCTATGTTTCGTCCGGCGCAATTTATTTTGTAAAGAAAAGATAGAGGAGTATATATGTCCAGGTTTATAGTTAATTTAATAGCATCAATTAAGGCGCTGGCGGTTCTGGTGATTCCACCGGTTATGTTTATGTTATTCGCATTTGTAATTCACCCTCGCAGTTATGATTTGTATGTAAACAATGTATGGCTTGATTGGAGCAAGCGTTTGATTTTTTTTACTATGATATTAGCAATTATTGTCAATTTATTGTGGCTGCTGATAATTCCAGCCGCTTTGGGCGGATATGACGCTAAAAAAAAGTGCGCGCAATTTTGGGCAGGTTTTATTATTAATACTACTTTTGCAATACTTTGCACCGGTTATGTGTGCTTTGGGTGGGCTGTGTGGGTTGACCCGCCCGGAGGTTGGGAATTTGTCAGAGTTGACAGGATTACTATTGCGATTGTTTTTGGCATACAAGCGGCAATGTTTTTGGGGGCGTTTATTTTAGGCTCGCGCCTTGTGTCTCCGGCGTACAAACACTCATTCTGGTTTAAGGTTAAATAAAATATGAGCATTGCGCGTAATTGTATTTTATTTGCGGCCGCATTTATTACCGCGTCAATTTCTGGCGGCTGTATGAAGCGCGACAGAGTACCAGAAACACGGGATGCCGACGTGCCAAATCTGCCGGAATCGTCTTTTGAAACATCAAAAGGCACGCAGCTTCCACGCGGATATATTCCGCAATATGCCAGGGAAGAAGCGCAGCTTTTTACAAAAGAATTTCTTGCCCAAAATTCAAAATCTGCTTCCGGTTTAAAGCACCGTTTTTTTTACAACGAAAAAGGTGAAGCGTGTCTGGAATATACGGTAACGCCGAAACACGGCTATATATGGGATACGCCAACGTGGACAGGTTCTTTGTGGGGCAGTATAACAGGCTCTATTAGCGGCAAAAACATCTACTATACACAAACAAAGAAAAATCAAGACGAAACGTATTACAGCATTGAAAAACGCAGAAAAGATTCGGCGTTCCGCGAAATCGAAAAAATTGTGTTACAGATAGCAACGGAATACGACTATGATTTTTACGCCTATAACGGGCAAACGGTAAAATACCGCGACCCCAATGTTAAAAAAGCAGTTTGCGATGGCTATGCGGATGCAGTAGTCCGCGCTTTTGCCAATCACCGTTTGGTACAAAAAACCGAAAAATGGACAAGCGAAAAGGGCAATCATGCGTGGAATGTTATTGCACTAAAAGACGGACGCGAAATCTACTGCGATGCAACATGGTACGACGGCAATTCAATAGATGATAACGGATATGTTGTGCATATTCCGGCTCAAAATCCGGTAGATTTAACATTTGACGAAGCCGAATTTAACAGTTTAGGCGGCGCCGTTGACAAAACAACCGGCGGATTATTGGCGGTTCATTTTGCGTGGAATGACGCAGTTCTGGTAAATTAAAGGATACAAAGGAGAAATATATGTCACAATTACACATTATAGGAGTTGGCGGTACAGGCCACAAAATTGTAAACGCGGCGGTTCATCTTGCCGCCTGCGGCGCGTTTAAGGGAAACCTTGGCACAATGCAGAGCATTAGCGTGCTAACGATAGACGCGGACGATTCAAACGGAAATCTCGATTTTACCAAAAAAACGCTTTCCGAATATCACGATTATTACAACGCTGTAAGCGCAGGCGGCAAGGAACAATTAGGGCTTGTTCCTATAGAACCGGTGTCGCAAAAGGTAAACCTCCCGCTTTTTCAGACCGCAAAAAAAAGTCTTATGACGGCGTTTGACGTTGCGGGGTATAAAGGCAGTGATATGGATAATTTTATCCGGTTTTTGTACACGGATGACGAAATAAACGAAGAATTTGACAAAGGCTTTTACGGGCATACATCTATCGGCACTCTGGTAATAAACGATATATTAGATTCGAGCGCCGACTGGTCGGCGCAGACTAAAAATATAAACAAGGATGATTTTGTTGTGGTTGCCGGCTCCATATTCGGCGGCACAGGCGCGTCCTCAATTCCTGTTTTGCTTGACAGGCTTGCTTCATTAAAGGGAAAGCAAAATTTTTCCCTTGCAGCGATTGTGCTAAATCCTTATTTTAAAACACCGGACGGACAAACGGCAGACGGACATCTGCACCCTGACGCCGCCAATTTCAACATAAAGGCTAAGGCATCCCTCTATTATTATTACAATCAGAAACAATACGGAAAAACAGACGCGCTCTATATTTTAGGCGAGCCTTTAGAAAATTATTCTATTGAAAATTACGCCGCCGGCGCGGATAAGCAAAACAACAAAGCATCTCCCATTGAATTATTTGCTGCAACTGCTCTTGTTGATTTTGTTGTCAACTTAAAAGATAGAACAGGCGGCGGAATTATTGCCGCCAAACGCGATTACGACAACACCAACAAAAAATATTTGTATACATGGGAAATGCTAAAATCGGTTCTGCCTGAATTGCCCGCGAATATTCAAAACGCGCTAAAAACGGCAGTTTTTTACAACAAAGTGCTGTATCCTGAACTAAAACGCGGCTACGCGGCAGGCGTTTGGTTGTCCAATTATAACAAGAAGAATAAAGAAGACAAGGAAGACCAGGGAATCATTTTTGAAAGACTAAACAATACCTATACTTATGAGAACATTCATAAATATCTTGAATCTCTTGTCTGTTGGTTCCGTGATATTCATCTAAAGAACGAAATAGACCCTAAGACAGGGTATGTGGCAAAGGATAAAGGAGTTGATGACCGTGTTAAATTATTAAACGCGAGTTACAAAACACTTTTTGATGACAGCCATGTGAATGACCCGGCGAAGTTTAGCACTTTTAAAGAATTGATTTACAACGATGTTTTCGAAAAAGAAAGCTGGCAAATATATCATGAATTGAACAAGCAGAAGCCTAAAACAAATGGAAAAATCTTTGCCGAACTCTTTGATGATATTCACAAATTAATGAGTGGGGTAAAGGCTCAAGGCGGCGGTAAAGCCGTAAAATTTGATGAGGTTGCGTATCTATCACAAGAGGGTAACGTTACCTTTGCAATACCGAAAACTAACGGACTATGGGCAAAAAGCGTTCCAACCCTGCTTGAGCAAATTGCCAATGGACTTCCGGTGGGTGTTTCAAAATCGTTCACAAAAAATGATATATCAATTCCGTCTCCATGGTCTATTTTTATTACTAACGAACTTACACTCACAGAACCGCATTTTGCCGTGATAAACCAGGCGGCATTTAATGAATGGTGCGGAATTATCGCGCTTCTGGTGCTGCGAAAACTTAACCATTACGAAAACCGCGGGTTAAAACTGGAAGCGCTTGACCTGGCTGGTGCTGCGGGCAATAGGGATTTTTTGCGTGCGGTAAAAGATACGCTCTCTCCGGGCAGTCATATTTTTAACAACAACGATTGGACAAATAACTTTCGATTATCGCTGGACGGTGTAACAATAGCGTTTCTTGCCCACAATACGCTCGTATGTCCCGCATATTCGCTTGATAACACTACAAAAGACAAACTCAACACTATGGCGCCAACAATTGTAAGCGGAGGCGAATTTTTACATCCAGAAAATTATTTTAAAGACCAAAGCCAATCGCTTAACAAGGACGCAAAATCAGCGCTTAAAGAATTTTTGAATGTGTTAAATGGCGTAATTACCAAAGCCGCAATTAACCCGCCATCTCTTAAATCTAAACTGCAAACGCTAACGGATGACTACATTAAAGCGCTTGGCAATGCCGCAGATAATCCTAAATTTTCGATAGCCCAGGCAAAGGCAGATGCCGTTAATTCTGTGGAATCTCTTTTTAACAGTCTAATTCATTCACAGGATGCGGCTGGTGTCACACAACTGCCGTTTAGACTGAACGAGGCTAATAGTTTATCAGTGCTTATCGGTTTGAATATTTGCGGCATAAGTTCAAAAAGTCCGGATGCGGCGCATACTTATTTAACTCCAACTTTTTTTTACAGTGAAATTAATGTAACAAATATTGCTGAGTATAAAAAAAAGAACGGCAGGTATATAGAAAAGGACGGCATAAAACTTATTTGCGCTGATGAAATTTTACTTGACTCAATGGTGGTAATAAAAAAAGGCCGCCCAGATGATAAAATCTTTCATTCCATTACTAACAATTCAAGCCATCCCGACTACGAAATAATCTGGCCTATTGACGATGCATTCTTGAGTTTGTACACGCCGGAAGCGTTAAACCAAATGGTTAGTTTTTCCGCTGATAACAAAGAATTTACCGTCAGTTTGGAGATAAAATTAGACTCAGGCACACGCACACATACCGTCAGTAAAATTTACAGCATAAAAACTTCAACCGATAAAGTTGCGGGCGGCAGACAAGCAAATGGAATCTGCTGGATTATGGAAAAGGATTCAATTCCATTTTGGTCGCTCTGGCCTTATGCAAAAATAAAGGACATAAGAGGAAACAATACATGGCAGCGTTATAATTGTTTTTGCGTGGAACCAAAATGGAATGCCGGCGGTAAGCCTGTTTTGGTGTTGGAACCATGTTTTCAGGATGGAAATCCCAATTTAACGGAACGCAGGTTTCAGTCGATAAGCACAAACGACAGCATATCAATAAAGAAAATGAGAATGCTGCCTTATGCTTTTAAGGTAAAAGAATCCGCAAATATTCCAATTCAACGCGGTGTTGTGCTGCTAAAG
>JAIRPU010000172.1 GCA_031256815.1 Spirochaetaceae bacterium | reverse complement strand
TTTTCAAAGAGCCGGTGGACACATTCAAATACGACAAGATTTTCAGGCGCGGCAAAATTACAGGTCTGCCGTTCGTTCACTTTGAATCCGGCGGCTTCGGGGTAGATTAATTCCTGTTTGTTAAAATCAGCTTTGAGGTCAAAGCCTGCGCCAGGGGCAAAATGTTTGGTAAAAACGCCGCGCTCTTCGCTAAAGCCGGAAGCGGCAAGAAATTGTTTGAATTCAAGCGTGTTCATATCGGCGAATATTTACCTTGCCCTATTACCTGCGAAACGAAAACAGCATACTGTAAAACGGTTGTATAAACAAGAACGACATCAATGTCTCCCCGCCTGCGCCGGGCTCTTGCGCTTGACGGCTTTAGTTGATAGCATTGTTTACAGAGGTTTTGATATGGCAGAACAACCGGAAGCGCTCGATTTTTCGATAGAAGAGCTTGGTCCCAGGAACATTCATTCGCCAATTACAATGTCCAAACGGAAGGGCGACTTTATAGCAAATTATGTAAGCGATAATGATTTTATCCGTTATGATGTAAACGCGGATTTAGGCGACCAGCCGCCGATTAAACGGGAGCAGGTACTGGAAAAAGCCGGCCCGCGCGAGATGATTTATTTTATGCCGGAACACGTTCACGCCGGCATTGTTACCTGCGGCGGCCTTTGTCCTGGAATAAACGATGTTATACGCTCAATAGTGCGCTGCCTTTGGTATCATTACCGTGTGCGCCGTATTACCGGCATAAAATACGGTTACCGCGGATTTTTGCCTGAATACAGCTTCCCCACAATGGAGCTAACCCTTGATAATGTAGATTCAATACATAAAATAGGCGGCACCGTGCTTGGCTCATCCCGCGGCGGCGGCAAAGAGGTGGAAAAAATAGTTGACGCTATAGAGCAGCTCAACTTAAATATTCTTTTTACCATAGGCGGAGACGGCACACAGAGGGGCAGTTTGGATATTGCGGGAGAAATAGAACGCCGTCATCTTAAAATTGCCTGTGTTGGAATTCCAAAAACGGTAGACAACGATTTTTCGTTTATTCAAAAATCGTTTGGATTCGATACCGCAGTTGCGCGGGCTGTAGAGGCGGTGGCTTCGGCGCACATGGAAGCGTCAAGTCAGCCTAATGGAATTGGGCTTGTCCGGCTAATGGGGCGCGAATCGGGCTTTATCGCCGCGCATACCGCGCTTGCAAGCCACGAAGTAAACTTTGTGCTTATACCTGAAGTGCCATTTGATCTTCAGGGGCCAAACGGTTTTTTTGAACATCTTGAACGCCGGCTTTTAAGGCGTAAGCACGCCGTTATCGTTGTTGCGGAAGGCGCCATGCAGGATAAACTAATAAAAGAACACAAAACAGACGCCGGCGGTAATGTTATTATGGTTGACGTGGGGCCATTTTTGCGAAGCGAAATCGAAAAGCATTTTAAAAAAACCGGCATAGAAATAACGTTAAAGTATTTTGACCCAAGCTATCAGGTGCGTTCGGCGGTGGCGGTTCCTGTCGATTCAATATATTGCGACAGGCTGGGAAACGCCGCGGTACACGCGGCAATGTCCGGCAAAACCAAACTTGTTATTGGGCTTGTTAATAATGAATATGTCCATTTGCCCATAAAAGCGGCGGTTTCAAGCCGGAAGCACATCGACCCTGAATCGAGTTTATGGCGGGACGTGCTTGACGCTACGCATCAGCCGATTTTAATGACCAACGCGGCGGCAGGTATAAACTTCCGGGACGGCGGAAGTTACAAGCCCAAAGCGCCCCCGCATTAAAATTCAGTATAAAATAACAATGGAATTAAAAACAAAATTCTTTTTAATTTGCACGGCGCTTTGCCTGCCCGCTGCGCCGGTATTTGCGCAAAGTTATAAAGACACAATCCCTGCCTGGCTTGTTCCGCTGCGCGAAGTGGTTTACGAACAGAAGCTTTTGGCGGATGCGGCGCTGCCCGTTTACAATACGGCAAAAGAAAAGGCATTGTCTGAATATTCCGGCGCGGAATCTTTGTATCTTGTTTCCAGGTGCGAATATTTTATTGGCCGTATTTATCAATTTGACAAACAAAATAAAAAAGCAATATCTTTTTTTGAAGCCGGCCTTGAAGCGGCAGAGCGTTCAATTTCAATAAAAGAGAGCGCTTTGGGATGGGAGATGCGCGCCGCGAATCTTGCGCAGTTATGCTCGTTAAAATCTGTCGCGTTTGCTGTTGCAAACGGGTTGGATGTAGAAAAGTTTTCAAAAAATGCGCTTAAATTCGACAGCCGCAACGCTCCGGCGCAGTATATGATTGCATCGCGCTGGGTTTATGCGCCGGCTCCTTTTAACGATACAAAAAAAGGGATAAAAATGATGCAGGAAAGTTTGAATGGCGGCGCTTCTTTACAAAAGGACGACCTTTTTAACATTTGGGTTGCGCTTGCATACGGTTATTTGCGCGAAAACAAAAAAAAAGAGGCCGGCGATTGTATAGACAAGGCGCTTTTAATATATCCTACAAACAAATTTGTGGGAATTGAACTTAAAGGGAAGTTATAAAATGAAATGCAGTACAAAAGAAATCTGGTTTTGCACGAAAAAAGAACGTGAGTTTATAAATATTACGCCGGAGGTAGAGGCGCTTGTGCGCGAATCCGGCGTGCAGGAAGGTTTATGCCTTGTAAACGCCATGCATATTACGGCAAGCGTATTCATAAATGATGATGAAGGCGGTTTGCACCGCGACTTTGAAAGCTGGCTTGAAAAACTCGCGCCGCATGAACCTGTTTCATCGTATCATCATAATACAGGCGAAATAAACGCGGACGCGCATTTAAAACGGCAGATTATGGGAAGGGAAACTGTTGTGGCGATAAGCGGCGGAGCATTGCATCTTGGCCCCTGGGAGCAGATTTTTTATGGTGAATTTGACGGAAAGCGCCGAAAAAGGGTGCTTGTAAAAATCATTGGCGAATAGCGCAAGTTTTGTGTAAACTGGATTTGTAAAAGTGCAAAAGATAAATCAAAACGAAAAACACGCATACAAGACGCTCGTTTCATGCTGTAAAAAAGAACGCAAAGGGATAACCGTAGCGGGAATAACGGCAAAAACGGCATTGCCGCTGGAAAAGGTCAGGGAGCTGCTTCCCGTTTGCGCCGATGAGTTTGGCGCGCGGCTTAAAGTTACAGAATCCGGCGAAATCCTTTATTCGTTTCCAAAAGGTTTTTCCAGCCGTTATAACGGCGTCCGCGCCGTTTTTGGCCGCTTTTTTGACAAGTCTCTGGATATAATAAAAACCGTCCTTATGAACCTGTTTAAGGTTTGGATATTGGTTATGCTTGTAGGCTATTTTGTGCTGTTTTTACTGATAGCGCTTGCCGCGTTAACCTTAAGCGTTGTTGCGCAAAGTCAGTCCAAAAATAACGACAGGCGCGATTCCGGCGGCGGTTTTATTGTTGTAACTCATATTTTGGATTTGTTCATTCGGATTTGGTTTTATTCTGAACTTACAAAGTCGTTTGACAGGCGCTATGGAACGGCGGAAAGAAAGCCAAAAGGCCGTCCGCTTTACAAGGCGGTGTTTTCGTTTGTTTTTGGAGATGGCGACCCTAACGCCGGAATTGAGCAGCGTGAGGCGAAGGCGGCGCTTGCCTACATTCAGGCCGCAGACGGCGTTATTTCACTGCCCGAATACATGATACTAACAGGCAAATCGCCTTCAGAAGCGGAAGCGGACATAACCGGTTTTTGCGCCGCCTACGGAGGCAGTCCCGAAGCAACAGAGGATGGCGCCGTTGTATACCGTTTTGAAAATCTGCTTTTGGACACAAAGTTGTCCGCTTCAAAGACGCTTTACAATGGCCCTCTCCGGCGTTTGAGAGCGTTTTCCAGCAACGAAAAAAAGTTTAACTTCTGGTTTTCTGTTTTAAATGGGGTAAATCTGTTATTTGGCGGCTATTTTTTGTTTAACGCGCTTTCCATGGGCGTAATTACAAATATAAAGACTGCGCTGCAAGAGGCGTATTTATATTCATTTGTGTATCATATTCTTGAACAGCTGTTCAAAATTCAGCCTTTGCCTGTGCTTTTTTGGGGGCTTGGTTTTGTCCCGCTTGCTTTTTCGGTGTTTTTTTGGGGAATTCCCCTTATTAGGAAGCTGCTGCTGGACGGAAAAAACCAAAAGTTAAAGTTTGCAAATCTTCGGCAGGCGGCGTTTGATATTGTTTGGCGCTCTCCTCGTAATGTAAAAGCCGAATCGCTTAGAGCCGCCGGCGTGGAAAACAATCCTGCGCCCCTTGAAAAAGCGCAGGACAGGCTTATAAAAGAGCTTGGCGCTTATACGAATGTTGAAGTTACAGCTGGTGATAACGGTGAATTTTATTATTCTTTTGACGGGCTTGAACACGAAAAACAATCTTTGGAACGTTACAGAAAGCAGATTTTAAACAGCGGCAATACACTTGGCGGCGTTGTTTTTGACACAGATAACGCTTAAAAATCTCTGTGTATTCAAAATGCCTTAACACAAAGGCCAAAATTCCGCTAGAATGTTATGATTTTGCGATTTTTAGGGGCATAAAATGGCTGATTACGGGCTTTACAGCGCGGAACATGAACACGATTCATGCGGAATAGGATTTGTAGCGCGGATAAACGGCGAAGCTTCGCACGAAATACTTGAACGCGCCCTTGTTGTTCTGGAACGCATGACGCACCGCGGCGCGGAAAGCGCCGACAACAAAACCGGAGACGGCGCGGGTGTTCTCTTGCAAATTCCGCATAATTATTACAAAAAACTCATTCCGGAACTGCCGCAGGCGGGTTTTTACGGAACGGGGCTTGTGTTTCTACCAATGGAGGCAGCCCTGCGCGAAACAGCATTTGCAAAGTTCGCGGAGTTTGCCGCTAAATGCGGGCTTTCTGTAATTGCGTTACGCGATGTGCCTGTCCGCTCCGAAGCGCTTGGCATAATGTCGCGCAGTGCCGAACCGGCGATAAAACAGGTCTTTGTTAAGCTGCCGGATGACGGTTCTAAGCTGCCGGCTGCGGGGCAGGCGGAAATCGGAAGCCGTAAACTCGAAGCTGCGCTCTATCTGCTGCGAAAACGTTTTGAAGCATGGACGCGGACGGACGTAAAGTTTAAAGACTGCTATCTTCCTTCGCTTTCAAGCCGGATTATCGTTTACAAAGGAATGTTAATGCCGCGCCAGCTGCGCGAATATTATCCCGAATTAAGCGACCCGGAACTGGAAACAGCCGTTGCGCTCGTTCATTCGCGTTTTTCTACAAACACCTTTCCTGCATGGGCGCTTGCTCAGCCTTTCAGGATGATAGCTCACAATGGCGAAATTAACACGATAAAAGGCAACCGGTTTTGGGCCGCGGCGCGCGAAGCGCTTTACGAAACTCCAGCGCTTTCCGGTATGCTGCCGGATATTCTTCCTGTAATAGAACCAGGAAAGAGCGATTCGGCCAGTTTTGACAATATGCTTGAACTTCTTGTAATCGCCGGCCGCACCCTGCCGCAGGCAATTATGATGTTAATTCCGGAATCCTGGAACGACCGTAACCCCATACCTGCTGAACTCAAATCGTTTTACGAGTATCACGCCTGCATGATGGAGCCATGGGACGGCCCCGCTTCGATTGTGTTCTGCGATGGGCGCTATGTCGGCGGCACCCTTGACCGCAACGGCCTGCGCCCTTCGCGTTACTGTGTAACAAAGTCCGGGCTTATAGTTATGGGCAGCGAAACCGGCGTTCAGGATTTTCCCGCTTCCGAAATTGAATATAAAGGGCGCTTGCTGCCCGGTAAAATACTGCTTGTCGATTTAAAAGAGGGGCGGATTATTCCTGATAACGAAGTAAAAGAGGCGGCAAGCCGCGCAAAACCCTATTCAAAATGGATTTCGGAAGAAATGCGGACGCTGGAACAAAAAGACAGCGCCGCGCCGCCTCCACTTGACTTTAGGGCGGCGATTTTTATCGAACGCGCCGCGGGTTATACACGCGAAGACCGCGATAAACTGCTCCTGCCTATGATAGAAACCGGCCAGGAACCTACTTCTTCTATGGGTACCGACACGCCGCTTGCCGTTTTTTCGGATGTGCCGCAGCGTCCTTACGCTTACTTTAAACAGGTCTTTGCGCAGGTTACAAATCCGCCCATAGATTCGATACGCGAAGACCTTGTAATGACGCTTACAAGTTTTGTGGGAACACAGCGCAATATTTTAGACGAAACAGCGGAGCATTGCAGGCGTATTAAAGTTGTTAATCCTATAATGTCTCACGAAGATTTATCGCGGCTGGAGGCGCTGGCCGCCGGAGCTTTTCCGGTTAAGCGTGTGCCGGCGGTGTTTAAGCCGCGCAAAGACGGGCCAGGCGCTCTTGAAGCGGGGCTTGATTCCGTTATTGCCGCTTCCATTGCCGCCGTAAAAGGAGGCGCGGAGCTTATCATTATTTCCGACAAAGACGCTCTGCCTGCCGCCGGCGCTGCCCTGCCGGGGCTGTGCCCGATACCCGCGCTGCTTGCCGCAGGCGCGGCGCATCACGCGCTTATAAAAGAAGGGCTTAGAATGCGCTGTTCGCTTATAATCGAAAGTGCGGAACCGCGCGAAATAATGCATTTTGCGCTGCTTTTTGGCTACGGCGCGGATTTAATTGTGCCTTATGGGGCGCTTTCGGCAATTTCGGAAATATGCCGGAGTTTTGATGCGCCGCGTGCCGGAGGTTATGCCCATGCCGAACATCAATACTTAAAAGCGCTTCAAAAAGCGATGCTAAAGGTTATGTCGAAGATGGGAACAAGCACGCTGCGCAGCTACCGCGGCGCTCAAATTTTTGAAGCGCTGGGGCTTGGCGATGAAGTTATAGAAAAATGTTTTACCGGAACAACGAGCAGGATAGGCGGAGCTGGTTTTGCCGAACTTGAATCGGAGGCGCTTGCCCGTTTCGAGGCCGCCTGCCGTGCGGATTGCGGCGAGACAGGCGAAACGCCGGCGCTTGCCGGACTTCTCCTTGCCGCGGACGGGCAATACCGCTGGCGGAAAAACGGCGAGGCGCACGCATGGAACCCGGAAACAATTTACCTGCTCCAATGGGCAACCCGTACCGGCGACTATGCCAAATTCAAACAGTTTAGCGAAGCGGTAAACACAATAAACAAGAGGCCGCACGTTATCCGCGGGCTGCTTGACTTTGCAGCGCCGGGCCTTGTCAGGGATGCGCCTGCCGCCTCCTGCCCAATTGAAGAGGTCGAGAGCGCAGAAGAGATAATGAAGCGTTTTACCACCGGCGCAATGAGTTTCGGGTCGATTTCCAAAGAGGCGCACGAGACCATAGCAGCGGCGCTCAATTCTATAAAGGGCAGGTCGAACTCAGGCGAAGGCGGTGAAGACCCTGCGCGTTTTGCGGTTCGCGAAGACGGAAGCTGGATGCGAAGCGCAATAAAGCAGGTTGCAAGCGGGCGTTTCGGCGTTACATCGGAATATCTTGCAAATTGCATCGAAATACAAATAAAGATGGCGCAGGGGGCAAAACCCGGCGAAGGCGGGCAGCTTCCCGGGCATAAAGTTGATGTTATGATAGCAAAGACGCGCTACTCCACTCCGGGTGTTACGCTGATATCGCCGCCGCCGCATCATGATATTTATTCTATCGAAGACCTTGCCGAATTAATCTTCGACCTTAAAAACGCAAATCCCGAAGCCAGAATCAGCGTTAAGCTCGTTGCCGAAACAGGAGTGGGCACAGTGGCGGCGGGTGTTGCCAAGGCTCATGCCGACAACATCCTTATATCCGGTTATGACGGCGGTACCGGCGCAAGCCCGCAGTCGAGTATAAGGCACGCGGGGATTCCATGGGAACTTGGTATATCAGAGACGCATCAAACGCTTGTCCGTAACGGACTTCGTTCCCGCGTGCGCCTGCAGACCGATGGTCAAATTAAAACAGGGCGCGATATTGTAATTGCCGCCATGCTTGGCGCGGAAGAGTTCGGCTTTGGCACATCAACTCTCATCGTTTTGGGCTGCGTTATGATGAGAAAATGCCACGAAAATACCTGCCCTATGGGGGTGGCCACTCAAGACCCTGAACTTCGCAAGCGTTTTACCGGAAAACCCGAACATCTCATCAACTTTTTTCGCTTTTTGGCGGAAGAGGTGCGCGAAATTATGGCGCAGCTTGGCTTCCGCACATTTAATGAGCTTGTAGGCCGTTCCGACTGTCTTGTAGCGCTTGGTTCGGCAAGGCCAAAGGCGGCAAAAATCAATCTTTCCCGCCTGCTTTACCGTGAAGAGGGGCCGGATTTTGTGTCCGGCGGCCGCGGGACTTATTGCACTCAGTCTCAAACTCACGCGATAGACGGCGTGCTTGACCGTGAACTCATCGAAAAATGCCGTTCTGCCATTGAGGGCAAAAAAAATGTGTCTTTGGAACTGCCTGTTCACAATACCGACCGCGCTACGGGTACTATGCTCTCCTACGAAATTTCCCGCAGGTATGGCGGCGCGGGGCTTGCCGAAGGCAGCGTCAACATAGAGTTTTCAGGTTCGGCCGGGCAGAGTTTCGGCGCTTTTCTTGCGCATGGGCTTACATTTACGCTGCGCGGAGATGCAAACGACTACTTTGGCAAGGGGCTTTCCGGCGGTATTCTTGCCGTAGCGCCGCCTTCAGAAGCCGCGTTCAAGAGCCACGAGAACATCATAATTGGAAATACGGCGCTTTACGGGGCGACTGCCGGCGAAGCTTATGTTGCGGGTATTGCGGGCGAACGTTTTTGTGTGCGTAATTCCGGTGCGATTGCCGTTGTTGAAGGCGCCGGCGACCATTGCGCCGAATACATGACCGGCGGCAAACTTTTGGTGCTGGGCGCTGTAGGCAGAAACTTTGCTGCGGGAATGTCTGGCGGTATAGCTTATGTCCTGGACCGCCGCGGCAACTTTGAGTATTTCCTTAACAAAGGGATGGTCGAGCTTTCCGGTTTGGAAGAGCGTGAAGACGAAGAGTTTGTGCGCGAGGCGATACGCCGCCATGTTTACCACACAGGCAGTGTTTATGCCAACACGATACTTTCAAACTGGAAAGAAGAAAAGCCGCGTTTTATTAAGATTCTGCCTGTGGAATACAAACGCGCTTTGGAACAGATTAAGCTTGCAGAACTTGACCTAAAACTTTCGGACATACGCGAAGCAGAAGGTCTGGAAGATAAAGCATAAGCTAAAATTGTTGTGCCGCGGACGGCTTTAACTACAGTGTATAATTGAGGTAAATCTGGCGCAAGCTGCTTTGTGCGGCGCTGCCTTTTTGCCCATGCTCTGCCGCAATCGCGGTTTCAATAGTCAGCCGGCTGCTATGGGTATATTCAAAGTGAAAACTATAATCGTTAGTACTCAAACCGGTTATGATTTGGCCTGATACTGCATAACGGTCTCAAGCGGCAGTTTAAGCGCTTCGGCAATTTGCCGCGGCTTCATGCCAAAAGCAAACAGATTGTTAACAGTTTCCGCCTGACCTTCTTCACGGCCTTTCATTAAACCTTTCGCCCAGCCTTCTTCACGGCCTTTAGCAAGGCCCTCTTCAAGACCTTCTGCACGCTCAACTACAAGAGCGTCTTCCAGTTTCCATTCATTCATTCTCCGAACCTTGCGTCTCCAAAAACGGTTTTAATATACCATTCCCTATACACCAGTTTATTGCCTCTTTCATCGCCGCCTTTTTATCGTCATCAGAAGATATTTTACAGAAAAAAGGAAAGCCCGCCAATTTAAGCGTCCCTGCCAATTCTGCTAATTCTGCGGAGGGAAAAACAAAGTTTTGTTCACATTGCGGCGCGGCGCTTAATAAAGAAGCGGTTGTTTGCGTTAAGTGCGGCTGTTCCGTGTCTGAGGCTAAAGCGCAGAAAATTGAGCCTCACGCGGTCAAGGCAAATATTGGAGGTGGAAAACAGCCGTTTTTGTTCTCAATCTTATAGGACTTATTAAGAAAAAACCTATCGTTTTTTTGTTATTCTTGGGGGGCGTAGTTTTAATTTTATTTGCGATAGGCTCCATATCAAAACAAGGCCGATACTCTTATGAACTGCTATGATTCCTTTTTATCCGGTTGTCATAAGAGGGTAAAAAAACTAGGATATGGGGAGCGGGAATCGTGCCGCCGGATTGAGTTAATGGGGCGGAAAATCCGCGAGGGAGTTTTGTATGAAAAATAAATCAATTTTCACCGCCTGGCTTTTGGCGGCGGCGCTTTGTTTTGTTTTGGGCGGCTGCGCGACAAATCCGTATACCGGAAAATCAACGCTTGCATTGGTTGGACGTAAATCGTTGCATGAAGAATCGTTTGCATCCTATGCGGAAGTTATGAAAGCTGCGCAAAGCTATGAAGAAACCGGTACGCGTAACGCAATGCTTGTTCAAACGGTCAGCAACAAATTACGCGATGCCGCGGAAAAATGGGCGGCGGCAAACGGGAACTCAGAATATCTGGAAGACTATCAGTGGGAATATCATCTTATACGAAGCGACGAAGTGAATGCATGGTGTATGCCTGGTGGAAAGATTGTTGTTTATACCGGCATATTGCCGGTTACAAAAAACGCCGACGGTCTGGCGGCGGTGCTTGGGCATGAATTGGCGCACGCGCTTCTTAACCATGGACAGCAAAGGCAAAGCGCGGGTATGCTGCAAAACATAGGTGTTGCCGCCGCGCAAATCGGGGTAACGGTTGCGGTGGCTCAGGACACAAAACAAAATACGAATACTGCCGTGCAATCCGGCAAAGCCGCCGGAGATGTTGCGGCGCTTGCTTCAACGTTGTTTGGCACATTGCCTTATAGCCGTTCCCACGAAACCGAAGCGGACAAAATCGGCCAAACTTTAATGATTATTGCGGGTTACAACGGCGAAGAAGCGGCGGCGCTTTGGGATAGAATGGCTCAACTTGGCGGCAGCGGGCAGTCTGATTTTTTTTCAACACATCCGGCAAGTGAAAAACGGGCAAAAGCGCTCAGGCAGGAATTACCGAATTCGCGCAAAATTGCGGAAAGGGTTATTGCTTCTGCGCGATAACTGGCGGCATTGTTTTTGATACCGCCCTGGAAACGTAAAGTAGAAAACATGGAAAACTAAAGGTTGTTTGTCAGCCTCTGTATTGTTTCGGCATCAATGCCGGTAATTTTACGGACGAACTCTACGCTTGCGCCTTCTGCCGGCGCGCTTCCGGCAATTTCCATGCGTCCTTAAATACGCCCTTTTATAATGATTGTTTTCTGAAATTCGCATGACCCCTTGACATTGAAGCCTATTTTAAAAATACTTCTTGGAATGGGAATAGGCAGATGCCGCTTGTAGATAACAACAAAGACCTTAGCGAAAAGCGTTTACGTTTGCTGCAAATAATTTTTGTTGCGGTGTTTTTAATTTATACAGTGCGGCTTTTTGCCATGCAAATTGTGTTTGGCGATTTGCACCGTTCGCGCGCAGATACAATAACCCGCCGGAGCCAGGTAATCCCAGCCGAGCGCGGCGAAATCTACACGAGTGAGTTTTCGCGGCCTGTGGTTTACAACACGGATTCTTTTGCCGTTAGAGTTTCTCCGGCGGAAATTGGCAGTAAAAACATAGCTCAAACAGTAAAACAGCTTGCCGCTTTTTTGGAACTGCCTTCCGCCGTAATAGAACGAAAATTGCCGCCGCAAACATGGCATCTCTTTGAACCTATAGAAGTGGCCTCCAACATATCATTTTCAAAAATTACAACAATCGCCGAACATATTGACGCGCTGCCCGGAGTTTCGTGGCAGTCAAAGCCTATGCGTAATTATAGCAATACAGGCAGTCTTGCCCATGTTATAGGCTATGTTGGCGATATAACCAAAGATGAACTTACAACTCTCTACAACGAAGGCTACAACCAAAACGACACTATCGGCAAGGCGGGAATAGAACGCCGTTACGACAAAGCGCTGCGCGGTAAAAACGGGCAGGAGACGCGCGTGGTAGATGTAAAAGGCAGAATTACCGGTTCAAGCGTGCTTAGGGAGCGCCCTGAAGCCGGTAAAAATCTTGTGCTTACAATAGACAGGCGAATTCAACTGCTTTCAGAAAAGGCGCTTGGCAATCGCATAGGCGCCGTTGTAGTTACCCGTCCGTCTACTGGTGAAATTTTAGCCATGGTTTCGTATCCATGGTATAACCCTTCTGTGTTTTTAACCAACGATACAGGCACTGAATATCAAAAACTGCTTAATAATGAACACAAACCGCTTTTAAACCGCGCAATTCAATCAAATTATCCGCCCGGTTCCACATTTAAAATAGTAATGACAACGGGCGTGCTTGCCGAAAACGCTATTTCGAGCGACAAAACTATAGATTGCCCCGGCGAAATTACATACGGCGACAGAACATGGAAATGCCACATTAAAAAACCGGGCCATGGCAGAGTTAATTTACGGCGCGGGCTTGCCCAATCGTGTGATATTTATTATTGGGTTGTGGGCAGAGATTATCTTGGTATAGACAATATAGTAACCTACGCTATGGAGTATGGTTTTGGCGAGACCAGCGGAATTGATTTACCTGGAGAGGTTACCGGTTTTGTGCCTACGCCAAAATGGAAGGCCCAGCGCTTTCATGAAAAATGGCTTGGCGGCGATACGATGAATGTTTCGATAGGCCAGGGGGCTACGCTGGTTACGCCGCTGCAAATGTCCGGAATGGTTGCCATGGTGGCAAACAACGGGGTAATTTATAAACCGCATCTTTTAAAAGAGATTCGCGACCCTGCAAATGGCAACGTTATAGAAACCGTTCAGCGTGAAGTGTTAAGGCGAAGCGGCATAGACAAGCGGATTTTTGCGCGCGTGCGCGAAGATATGCGCGGCGTAATATCCGAAGGAACTGCGCAATATCCGTTAAATACAGTAAAAGCCGTAGAGATAGCCGGTAAAACAGGTACAAGCGAAGTGGGGCTTGCCGACCGCTGGCATGCGTGGTTTGCCGCGTTTGCCCCATACGAAACAGAAAATCCGCAGGAACGCATAGCTGTTTCTATAATTGTAGAAGCGGCAAACCCGTGGGAGTGGTGGGCGGTTTACGCGGCGTCTATAATTTTTCAGGGAGTTTTTGCAAACCAGACATACGAAGAAGCAATAGCGGCGCTGCATTTTCAATGGCTGCCTGGTTTACAGGAAAGACGCGAATGAATTTAAAAAATATTCTTGCAATAGACTTTTTGCTGCTTTTTGCAGCTTTAATCCTGACTGTTTTTGGCGTGTTATTTATCTATTCGTCAGGGACGGATGCTTCCGGTACTGTAATTTCCGATGAATATGCGCGTCAAATTGTTTTTGGAGCGCTTGGGTTAATAGGGGCGCTTGCTATTTCACTTGCAAATTACAGAAGAATATATAATCTTTCGCTGTATTTTTATTTGGGGGCAGTTCTTTTAATAGCTTACACGCTTATAGCCGGACGCGACATAAACGGAACCCGCGCATGGATAGGCGTTGGTTATTTTGGGATTCAGCCTTCCGAGTTTGCAAAAATAACAACGATTCTTTTTTTGGCATGGTATCTTGATTTTTCCCGCAGGTCGACAAGCGATTTAAAACGTTTTTTTATTTCTTTAATAATTGTTTTTACTCCCATGCTGCTGATACTTTTACAGCCGGATTTTGGAACTTCGCTTGTATTTATACCAATACTGCTTGTAATGACCTTTGTTGCGGGAATAAGCGTTAGATACATTCTTTTTTTATCGTTGTTAATAGGGTTATCAGGATTGATTTTTCTTGTTCCCTACTGGCAAAAAAATGTGTTAAAAATATCAATAACGGCATTTACAATGCTTGGCAATATACGCTTTATAGTTCTTGTTTCTGTTTTTTTAGGCATAATTTTTGCCATAGCATTTTTTGGATATATGCGTTACAGCAAGCGTTATTTTTACTGGATTGATTATGTCAGTCTTCTGATTATTATGAGCCTTTTTACTGCCTGGGGAATGGGAAAAATCCTTAAAGAGTATCAAATAAACAGGCTTATAGTTTTTATTGACCCTTATGTTGACCCCCGCGGTGCAGGCTGGCATATAATTCAATCTGTAACGGCGATAGGTTCCGGTGGAACTTTTGGCAAAGGTTATATGCAGGGAACTCAGAGTCATTACCGTTTTTTGCCGACACAAAGCACCGATTTTATATTTTCAATTTTTTCTGAAGAATGGGGCTTTTTGGGCGGGGCGCTGGTGTTTATTTTATTTTTGACGATTTGCCTGCGGCTTTTAAAAATTGTGCGCAGTACTGCCGACCCTTTTGGCTGTTATATTGCCACCGGTCTTTCTGCAATGTATATATTCCATTTTCTTATAAATGTGGGTATGGCAATGGGGATTATGCCCATAACCGGAATACCGCTGCTTTTTATGTCTTATGGCGGTTCTGCATTGCTAAGCGCTATGGCAGGCATAGGTATTGCGTTAAGCATATATGTTCGCAGGTTTCAGTTTTAACTTTTTTTTGCGCAGCGCATAAGCACAACGTCTCCAAAGCCCCAAAATTTTGCCGCGCGGTCAAGAATGAATTTTATGGCAGGCGGCGCGAAGCCTTGCGCTATGCCTCCCCATGTTACAGTTTTTTCGATAACAAAGCCCGCGTCTGTTAAAAGGCGTTTTAATGTGCTTTTTGAAAACAGATACAAATGGTCAAAAATCGCCGACCGCCAGCGCGTGCCAAAGAGTTTTGCCTGGAATCCGTCTATATTTGGAGTTGTAATAAGCAAATGGCCGTTTACGCTCAATATTCTGTGCGCTTCTTTAACAAAAGCATAAGGCGCGTTGAGGTGTTCAATAAGATGAGAAGCATAAATTAGCGAAAAGTATTCATCTTTAAAATGATTTTCTTCCAAAGGCAGAGTGGACACTTCCAAAGCCCGGTTTTTTCGCGCATATTCCGCCTGGGCCTCGCTTATTTCTACGCCCTGGACATTCCAGCCGCGGTTTTTAAGATATTCAAGCAAGGCTCCGGTTGCGCAGCCAACTTCCAGCGCGCGCTTTTCGCCGCATGGAAAAGTTTTGCGTTCAATTTCTTCGATTTTGGCATCTTTTAGCGCGAGCTTGCCGAGGTTAAAAAATGAGGATTCGTTTTTTAATTCATAGCTAAGATAGCTTTCGTTATAGCGGCTGTGTACGGCGGTGGGTTCCGGCTGTGGGTTGATTTGCACAAGCCCGCATTTAACACAGCGGACATAGCCAAACCCTTCGCAGTCAAATGCGCGTTTAAATTGCCTGCCGCCGCAAAGCGCGCAGGGTATGTGCCTGTTTTGTTCTTCTTTGGCGGGCGTAGACCAGGTTTGTTGGGCGCGCATCATTCAATATAAAGCCGGTACGAAGCGTTACGCACATTTCGTTCAAAATCCTGAACAGAAATATTCAAAACATTTTGGCCCCGTGTAAAAGATACATCGCTGACTGCTTCAAGCGCCGGAGCTGCCGCATAAACTTGTCTTAACGGCACAAGTCCATTGCGGTAAACAAGAAATATGCCATCGCGCGCGTTTATTGTTTCAAGTTCAAGACGCCCTGTTTCAATGCCGTTAAGCGAACAAACAATGCGAAATGGAGCAAGCGCGCCCTCGGCGTTTTCTGACCTGTCTGTTGAGTGGACAAGCACCGCATAGCGCCCCTGCCGCAGGGTTTTTGTTTGCGCCAAATCGAATAGCTGCCCGTCCTGATTTTTAGCCATAACCGAATAAATTACAGGCGGCATGGTGTCTGGAACAGCGCTTAAAATTTGAACTGGGTTTACCCATTGCCGCTCGTGCCTGTCAAAAAAAGCAAATATAAAACCGTCTTTTGCGCTCCAGCCGCTTTTTCCGGCAACGGCGATATTTTCGCCTTTTTCAACACGCGCAGTTTTTAATGGGGCAAGTTCGCCAAGCCGCGAATAGATGCTTAACACGCTGTCGCCGTGGTCTATTACAACCCAGTTTCCAAGCGGCGAAACAAAGTTAGACTCATCGTTTTCGCTGGAATAAAATAGCACTTCGCCATTATCTGAGGCGTAAACGTCTCCTTCGGCGTTAAATACATAGCCATAAAGCGATAAATCTCCATCGTTAGAGCCAAAGTTTGCCGTTAGCCTTCCGTTTGAGGTAGGCCAATCCATGGCAAAAATTGAACATGGCAGAATAAACACTAAAATTAGAAGTTTTTTCATTGTTTTACTCATTTTTTATATAGTCCGGCCGCTTTAAAAGCGGAAAATAAATTTTGAGGACAAAGCGGCAGCGTGTTTACCGCTACGCCGGTTGCGTTAAGCACCGCGTTGCGTATTGCCGCCGCGCCGGAAACTGTGGGAGGCTCGCCCAAAGCTTTGCTTCCGTATGGGCTTGTAGGCTCAAAACATTCAACAAAACGCGCTTCAAGACGCGGGTGGTCCAGTATTGTTGAAATCTTATAATCCAACAGATTACCGTTTAGGAGCCGGCCGGTTTTTTCATCATAGATTAAACGCTCGGAAAGTCCAAAACCTATTGCCATGCTCATACCGCCATGGACTTGCGCTTCCGCCAAACGCGGGTTTAACAAAGCGCCGCAGTCGTGGGCGTTTACAATATTTAAAAGGCGTGTTTTTGCCAGCGGAATATCGACCTCTACTTCTGCAAAAGAGCAGCCAAAGCTATATGCGTTTGAACTTGCCTTGACGCTTGCTTCGGCGGTGATATGCCCTGTGCCGTCCATTTTGTAGAGCTGCCATGTTACAAGCTCTTCAAGTGAAACAATGCTTTTGTTTGAACCGGATTTTAATACAATTTGGCTTTCTTTTATGTCGAGCGTCTCTTTTGGCAGCTTTGTATATCCTTCCGCTGCTTCAAGTATTTTGTCTTTTAATATGAGCGCGGTTTTGTGAACTGCCATTCCGCCGACATAACTTTGCCGCGAGGCATAAGCGCCGCTGCCAAAAGGCGTTGTGTCTGTGTCTTGTGTGGAAATAATATGCACATCTTCAAATCTAAGCCCAAGTGTGGAGGCGGTCATTTGCGCAAAAACAGTATCCGCGCCCTGTCCAATCTCTGTTTCGCCAAGTTGAGTTTGAACACTGCCATCTTCGTTTAGAACCATGCGGCAGGATGAAATTTCAAGAGAGATAGGCCATACTCCGGTGTTATACCAAAAAAGCGCCATTCCAACTCCGCGCCGGATGCTGCCTGTTTGTCCGGCATAACGCGCGCGCTTTTCGTCCCATTTTATGTAATCTTTACACTGCGCTATGCACTGTCCAAATGCGTCAAAACGCAATTTGGTTTTTGCGAAAGGGTCTTCGTAACCAACAGGCATTATGTTTTTTAATCTAAACTCTATTGGGTCTATGCCGAGTTTTAAGGCCATATCCTCTATATGTGATTCTATGGCGAATATCGCTTGCGGCGTTCCATAACCGCGCATTGCGCCTCCTACGGCGGTATTTGTGTAAATTGTCCAGGCGCTTGTTTTTATTGCTTTTTCATCGTGGTAGAGCTGCTTAAAAACGCTTGTTCCTTTCATTGTTACGCTGTGGCCGTGTGAGGCATAGGCGCCCTGGTTTGAATACACCTTGTATGAACGCGCTACGAGCCTTCCGTCCGGCCGCGCCCAGCCGCAAAGAGTGATTTTTTCGCCATGTCGCACTCGTGTATTTCTAAATACTTCTTCGCGGCTAAGTTCCAGTTTTACCGGCCGGCCGCCTATGCACATACTTAAAAATGCGTTAAGGGGTTCGTAAAGCGCGTCTTGTTTATTGCCAAAACCGCCGCCAACGCAGGGTTTTATTACACGAACCTTACCCCAGGGCAGTCCCAGCGCCTGTGCCACAATACGTCTTAGAATATGCGGAATTTGTGTTGAAGAAAGCACCACCAAACGGCCGTTTTCCATCCATGCGGCGGAAAGGCAATTTTCTATGTGGCAATGCTGAACAGGCGGAGTTTCGTAAACCGCTTCGAATTTAATTAAATCAGTGCCGGAGGTTGCTTCGTTAAAGGCTTTATCTTCTGCTATTTCCGTGTGTGCAAGCACATTGTCTGCAAAGCGTTCGTGTAAGGGGGGCGCGCCGTTTTTAGCGGCGTTTAATGCGTCTTCGCAATTTAGGACGGGTTTTTCTTCCTGATATTCAACTTTAATAAGCTTTAAGGCGCGTTCCGCGGCTATTTCGTCTTGCGCTATAACTGCCGCTATATCATCGCCATAGTAACGTACGCGTGTATTTAGAAGTTTGCGGTCGGCAATATCCTGATGCGCCGGGTCTGTAGACCATGGGTGCCCCGCCGTAGGGAAGTTTATATCCGGCACATCAAAGCAGGTTACGATTTTAACGATGCCTTCAAGCGCTTTTGCGGCGCTTGTATCGATGCTTAACACCTGTCCGCAGGCAAATGTGGAATGTAACACCTTTGCGCAGAGCATTTTTTTGTCGAGCATATCAGCCGTATACTTTGCTCTGCCCGTTACCTTTTCGTAGGCGTCAATGCGCGTTACATTTTTTCCCAAACTCATCTTTGCAAAAATAATCGAAAAGCCGCCTGTTGTTCAAGACGGGGCGGCCTGCGCACAGCAATTCCGAAGTCATCTAAGCGCTTTAGGACGCACCCTCGGCGCGGTTTTTGTGCAAACAAAAATGCGCCCTTATGGATTTCTGTCCTGAATGCCGTAGCCGAATTGGATAACTACGATGTTTTTATAACAGCCTACGCCGATGCGGTCCCATGATGGATTCGCTATATTGGTGCGGTGGCCCTTGTTTGGAACACCGCGGTCGCGTATAAATTCGTTTACTATCATTGCGGCGGGCGACGCATGGCCCCTGTTGTTTGCCTGGCCTGTCATGCCGGTATATGTGCCGACATTTTCGCCCCATCCGGAAAAACCGGCGTAAGCCCGAACGCGGCTGGTATCGCTGTGAGCCATTGCGCCCCGCATCGCCTGATGAAGCGCCGCCTTGTGCAGCCCGCTTGAAGGGTAGAGCGTCTGCGCCGGGAACCTGTAGTTTCCTGAACGCGGCCCGGGCGGGGCTGCAAGTCCGAACTCATTTTCAAGCTGAACGCCGTCCAGCATGTGCAGGTCGTTGTCGTGGCACCATTTAACGGGATCATTGCGGAATTTGTTGATTTCGTACACGATTTCTTTTTCAAGCTTTGACCAATGTGTTTCGCGTACAATCCCCTCGCCGGGAAGCCCGTTTAAGCCGGGCGCATCCGCTGCGGCGGGAAACCACGTGTCGATACGTTCAAGCGGGTGCCAGCCATAGTAAGCCGTGGGAAAATCCGTTTCCAGACCGTCTGTCCTGTCGTCGCCGCCGGCATCATGCGCCGTATCCAGTTTGTCATTTTTTGCTTTTCCAGGCGCGTTTCCCAAACCCGTATCGTTAAAAAACTGGTAAGAATCGCCCAAAAACTGGCCGTCGCAGGTGAACAAAGCGCATAAAAAAAGAGCGCAGGCAGAAAACAATGTCAATTTTTTCATTACGTACCCTTTTTTTTAGAGAATACAAAACCCGCGCAAAAACTCAAATCAAAGCCGCCGGGGCCGTAGCCTGCAGTCGGTTTTGCAAGCGTATAGCTAAAACCCGGCTCTACAAAGAATTTTGAAGCTATCATCTGCTTGTAGCCCAGTTTTAGATTATATGTAAGCCCGCCTACATTCAGATTATATTTTGAATCGGGATCGACTTTTATAAACAGTCCGCCCCAGCCTACTCCCATATCGACAAAAAAACCGCTTATATCCGCATCTTTAAAATAAAAACGAAAATGCCCGTCTGCACCAAAATACGATTTTCCAGCGTCAGGCACAATCAGCCCTTCCAGGCGCAGTCCCAGTGAATAATTTTTTGCGATAAAGAACTCGCCGTTTAGCGCGCCGCCTGCTCCCGCCGTATTTTCTTCCAGAAGGTTTGCCCTTACCAGCGGCACAAAGTCAAAAGAAACTGCGATTTTTTCCGCCAGCCGCGTCAGTTTATTTTGGGCAAAAAGCGTTCCGCCCGTCAAAAAGAAAACAAGGCCTGCCGCCGCGATAATAAGCCGTTTTTTCATGCACGCAACCACCGCTTTAAATCTGAAATATAATACTACAGAAACCAGCGTCTGTCCAGCGCGGCGGCCTGCGCCTGCCTGCGAAACCGCAATGCGGTTTCGCAGGTCGTGTACCCCCGCGCCTGCCTGCGGCAGGCGCGGGGGCTTTATTCCCCGGCCTGAGCTTTGCGCAGGCCGGGGCCGGCACAAAGCCATGTGCAGGGCCGGCGCTGCCGGCTGTAAAATCTTTTGCCGCCATTGTCTATTGCTCGTTCCCTACGGCTTCGCCAAAATCGACCTGCGGCTCGCGGATGCCGTCATCGGTATAGCCCCTGAAAAGATACGCCAAAGAGCCGTCATCAACGGCTTTGAGCGGCGCGGGGAAATCCAAAAAAGGATGAGCCGCCGCGGTTTATTTCTTTTTTATTTTTTCGTGGTAAAAATACATTTTGTAATTTATATTGTTGTCTTTACAATATGTTATTATTTCTTTTTCAAGTCCGCTCCAAAAAAAAACGCCGTCTTTTGCATATATATCTTTATAATATTTATATAAATTATTGTATTTAAGCTCAATTAATTTTAGAACTCTGAATTTGTATCCTGCCCTTAAATTTAAATTTTCAAAACCGTAATAATCAGTAAAATCTTTTGTACGTTCTATTATTTTTTTGTAGTCTGATAAAAATGGAAACATGGGCGATATAAACATCCAATTTTTTATATTGTGCGCCTTTAAAGTTTTTAATACATTTATTCTTTCTTCCACAGTTGAAGCTGCCGGTTCAATGAGTTTTCTAAAGTTATCATCAACGGTATTCAAACTGACTCCAACTTCTATGTGTTTAAACTGTTTAAACAGCTCTATGTCTCTTAGCACATTTTTTGATTTTGTAAGAATTCCTGTATTGCAGTTTATGTTTTTTAACACTTCCAGTACGTGTTTTGTTTTTTCATATTTTATTTCATATTGATTGTACGGGTCTGTTACGGAACTTATTGTTATATTTTTGTTTTCTATATCTTTTGGAATTCTTATTTTGTCAAACAGTTTTATGTCGATAAACTCTCCCCATTCTTCGTTATGATTCGTAAATCTTTTCATGAATTCCGCATAACAATAAATACATTTATGCGGGCAGCCGGTGTATGCGTTTACAACATAGTCAGCTACAGGCAGTTTCGATTTTGTTAAAACAGATTTTGCTTGCACTTCTTTTACAATCATAATTTATTCCAGCGTGTCTGCTTATAATTATTAATAATTCACAGGAAGTCAAGTTTTTTATTTTGCAAGAACCGTGCCGCAAAATATTTCTAATTTAGAATTGCTGTTGAAACATCCGCCGGAGTTTGATAGTATAAATGTCATTGAGGGGATGAAACGTGTCCAATTACAGCGGAATACAAAAAGAAGAAACCCTAAAAAGCCTTGTCC
>JAIRPU010000063.1 GCA_031256815.1 Spirochaetaceae bacterium | reverse complement strand
TTGACATAGAGATACGCCGTTTATATAATTAAACCAGAGGGGATTTGGATGAGTGTTTTTTGGAATGAGCGTGTAAACTCGCTTACTCCTTATATTCCTGGCGAGCAGCCGCGCGAAAGCGGAATTATCAAACTTAATACCAACGAAAACCCATACCCCCCTTCGCCTGCGGTATACGCCGCCCTGCGGGACGCCGCCGTGGACACGCTCCGGCTTTACCCAGACCCCTGCTGCACCGCGCTTCGCTGCGCCATTGCCGCTAAAAATGGCCTGCAAAGCGAAAATGTGTTTTGCGGCAATGGCTCTGATGAAGTTCTGGCATTCGCTTTTGGGGCGTTTTTTGGAAAAGAACGGCTGTTGTTTCCTGATATAACCTATAGCTTTTATCCGGTATACGCAAATTTTTGGGGCATAAACTACCGCGAAGTTCCGCTTGGCGCAGACTGGAATATCAATATAAAAGATTACGATGATTGTTCCGGCGGCATCATCTTTGCAAATCCAAACGCGCCGACAGGCTCGTTTTTGAAAATTTCGCAGGTTAAGACGCTTTGTTCCCTTGCGCTCTCTAAAAACGCAGTCATCGTTATAGACGAAGCCTACAGCGCGTTTGCCGCCGAAACCGCGCTTCCGCTTTTGCTTAAAGAAAAATTTCCCAACCTGCTGATTGTAAGAACTTTTTCAAAAGCTTATTCGCTTGCAGGGCTTCGCGCCGGTTTTGCGCTGGGGCATAAAGATTTAATTTGCGCTTTGGAACGTATGCGCGATTCATTTAATTCGTATACACTGGATTATATCGCGCAAAAGGCGGCGCTTGCCGCTGTTAATGACCATAACTATCTTGACCAGACAACAGCAAAAATTATCGCGGAACGTGAACGGATAAGCGCGGAATTAAAAAAACGCGATTACGAGATTCTGCCTTCCGCGGCAAATTTTATTTTTGCAAAACATCCCGCGCTTTCTGGAGAAGCGGTTTACGAGAGTTTGCGCAGCCGCGGCGTTCTGGTTCGGCATTTTTCAAAACAGCGAATAAAGGATTTTGTCCGTATAAGCATTGGAACAAAAGAGCAAATGGACGCGCTGCTTAACGCGGCGCCGTGAGGGAGCATGGAGTACTACGCGTTGCAGGTAAAAACCCGTGGAGAAGAACGCTTTATAGCTCTGTTTGAAGCAAACTATCCTGAAACAGGGCTTAAACTTTCGTTTCCAAAACGTGTGGTGCTTGAACGCCGTGCCGGTAAAGAACCTTTGCGGCGCGAAAGGCCGGTGTTCCCCGGATATTTGTTTGCCGCCATAGAGGAAACTGAAAAACGCCGTTTTTATTTTGACGCCCTGCGGAGAACGCCAAATTTTTACCGGTTTTTGCCTTCAAACTCAAACATCATTCCGCTTGCCGGCCGGAATTTGGAAATAGCGCTTCATTTTATTCGTATAAATGGAGCGGTTGCTGGTATTTCAAAAGTGTATTTTAACGAAGATGACAGGATTTCGGTTGTTGAAGGCCCATTGCGCGGACTGGAAGGCAGCATTATAAAAGTTGACAGGCGCAAGAGCAGGGCCAAAATTAAACTTGACCTTTACGGCGAAAGTTTTAGTCTGGATTTGGCTTTTGAAATAATAGCGCGTTTATAAACGGGAGGAATATTATGAGCGCAAAAAAAACACGCCGGCTTTACATTATTGGCGCTGGTTTTGCGGGGCGCAGCCTTGCGGACGAAGTTAAGTCTAAAGCGGTATTTGGCGAAGTTGTGGCGTTTTTGGAAGACGACAAAACGCTTATAGGACAAACGCTGGACGGCATTCCTGTTTTGGGCCCCATCCGCAATGTCGCCCGTCTTTTGCGTAACAAAAGCGCGGACGAGGCGGTTATTGCCATGCCTTCCGCTTCCGGCGCATATCTTAAAGAGCTGCACGGCATACTAAAAAAAGCCGGTTTTGACAGGATAAGAATACTGCCCGGTCTTTCGCAAATTGTCGATGCGCCCGCGCACCTTATTCAAACACGTTCTATAGACCCCCAGGATCTTTTGGGACGAACGCCGGTTGCAATCAATTTAAAAGAGAGCCTTGCCTACCTGCGCGGCAAGCGCGTTCTGGTAACAGGCGCCGGCGGTTCAATAGGCAGCGAACTTTGCAGGCAATTATTGTCCGGCGCTGTCGAAAGGCTTTATCTTTTGGGACACGGTGAAGATTCAATTTATCAAATTGACCGCGATTTGCGTATTCTGCGCGATGAAGGAATAGGCGAAACAACCGCAATAGTTCCAATAATCGGCGATATAAAAGATGAGCGCTATATTGATTATCTTTTGGGGCATTTAAAAGCGGACGCTATTTTTCATACTGCGGCATACAAACACGTTCCAATGATGCAGGAAAATCCTGTCGCCGCTATAGAAAACAATTTTTTGGGAACGGCGTATCTTATAAACGCTGCAAAAAAACATACGGTAAGACGCTTTGTTTTTATATCAACGGATAAAGCCGTAGAGCCGGTTTCGGTTTATGGCGTTTCAAAACAGCTTGCCGAAGCGCTTGTGCTGGAAACCGCGCGTTCGCTTCCCTGCGGGCTTGATTTTATGGCTGTAAGATTTGGAAATGTGCTTGGTTCGCGCGGTTCAATAATTCCGCTGTTTCAAAAACAGATTGAAAAAGGAGGCCCGCTTACAATTACTCACCCCGAAATGAAGCGCTGGTTTATGACAATACCGGAAGCTTGTTCCCTCGTTCTTAAAGCCGGAGGAGTTGGCGAAAACGGAGCCTTGTATCTGCTTGATATGGGAGAGCCGATTAAAATTAAAGATATGGCGGAGCAGATGATACGTTTTTACGGGTATGAGCCTCATGTTGATATTAAAATCGAAACAATAGGGCTTAGGGCAGGGGAAAGGCTGGACGAAAGCCTTTGGTCGGCAGATGAATCGCCATGCGGCACACGGTTTAGCAAGATTCTAAAAGTTGAACGCAGAAAGCAGTCGCGTTTTCAAAAAGATGTTTTTACGCTGTTTGAAAAATTAAAGCCGGTTTGCGCTTTTGACGCTGCCTGTCCGGACGCATACCGCAATGCGGCGCTGATAAACGAGCTGCTTGGCCTTAACTAAAAGACAAAAGTTAAACTTTATGGTACGCTTAAAAAAATGGTAAAAGGCATCCTGCGTAAATAAGCGCGCCCGGCCTTTAGCGTGGTTTTTATAATTATTGGGGGGTTCTTATGGAGACGGTTTACATAAACGGCGTTTTGCAGCTCAAGTTTGATATGTATCAGGCGGCGGCGCTTGGTGCAATAATGTATTTTTTTGGCGTATGGGTACGTTCCAAAGTGCCTGTTTTGTTACGGCTTTCTATTCCGGCGCCGGCAATCGGGGGGCTGCCCCTGGCCTTTGCCGCCGCGTTTCTTCAAGCCCGCGGCATTATTCAATTTGCGTTTGACAACACGCTGCAGCAAGTGTTCATGCTGTGTTTTTTTTGTACGGTCGGAATGAACGCAAGTTACAAACTCGTGTTAAAAGGCGGGCTTATGGTGCTTGCGTTTTGGGGCGTATCGGCGTTTGTTTCTATGGCGCAAAACCTTATTGGCATTCCAATAGCCACATCGTTTGGGCTTAGTCCGCTTATGGGCATTATCGGCGGTTCTGTGCCGATGATAGGCGGGCTTGGTACGGCAGGCGCTTTTGGCGCGTTATTCGAAGATGAATACGGCGTTCGCGGGGCGCTTAGCGCCGGTATTGCCTGCGCCACTTTTGGCATGGTAGCGGGTTCGCTTTTAGGCGGCCCTATTGGCGAATGGATAATTAAGCGCAATAAAGTTAAGACCCCAAACGAAATGAAAAAACTTTCGCTTGTTGATACCGGAGCGGAACAGGGGGCGGTGCTTGAAGAGGTCGGCGAAATAGCGAAAAAAAAGACGCCTGTAGACGAACCGGAAAACGAAGACGAAGAAGACAAAGTTTCCGGCCCGCATTTGATGAAGAATCTTTCTTGGGTTTTGGTTGCCGTAGGCGTTGGCTCGGCGGTAAGTTTTTATCTTAAAAAAGCGGGAATTACGCTGCCGCCTTACCTTGGCGCAATGTTTGTTGCGATAATAATAAGAAATATTGGCGATAGAACCGGCGCATGGATTATTGACTCAAAGTCTGTTGGTATGATTGGCGATATTACTCTTGCGTTGTTTATTACTATGGCAATAAATTCGCTTGCGCTATGGCAGCTTATAAATCTTGCGCTGCCGCTTTTTATAATGATGGCCTTGCAGATTATATTTATAGGGATAATGGCTTATGTGGTTTTTTGTCTGTTTGGAAAAAATTACGATTCAGCGGTTATGGCAAGCGGTCTTTGTGGTTTTGGGCTGGGCGCTACGCCTAACGCGCTTGTTTGTATGCAGGCAATTACCGCAAAACACGGACATTCAGAGCGGGCGTTTTTTGTGGTGCCAATAGTAGGCGCGTTTCTTGTTGATATATCAAACGCAAGCGTCATAACAATAATGAGCGGTTTTTTTAGATAAGCGCATTAACGCCGCGGCGGAAACGGCAATGCCCGCCCTGCCGCGCCGGTTCGGCCTGCCCGCCGATGCGGCCTGCGGCGGGAACGGCAATGCTGGCCTGCCGCCGATGCGCCTTGCGGCCAATGCGCCCTGCGGCGGGGCGTTACAGAGCGGCAGGATTTAAAGCCGAATACAGTGTTTCAAGAGATGTAAACCCGGAGTTGAGTATCGCTATAAACGCTTCCAGCATAAAAGGAATAGTAAGGTATATCAAAACAAACGCTACGGTAATTGAAATTGGAAACCCTTCAGAAAGTATATTGATTTGCGGCGCGGCTTTTGATATTAACCCTGTGGCAAGCGAAACCAAAAACAGCGTCCCAAGTATTGGCATACTTATTATCATTGCGTTAAGAAACAGTCCGGAAAGCCCGCCCGCCATCATTTTAAAAAGCGCTTCCCTGCCCTCAACAAGTTTAACAATGTTAATGGCTTCTATCGACCTAAAAAAACCGGTTAAAAACAAATTCCGCAAACCGTCTGTAACAAGAAATATCAGCATGGCGATAAGATTTAAAAACTGCCCCATTAAGGGGTTTTCAATCTGCGCCAGCGGGTCAAATGTTTCGGAGGCTCCAAACCCCATTTGAAGCGAAAAAAATTGTCCGCCGGTAGAAAACGCCGCAAAAATCATTGTAAGAAAAAACCCTAAAATAAGCCCTATAACCCCTTCGCCTATAACAAGCAGAATAAAACTAAAGCTAAACGCCCCGCCTTCTATGCCTTGCAGCGCGTAATTACCGCTGCTAACCGCTTGCGGAAAAACAACAAACGCCGTCCAGCCGGCAAGCGCTATTTTTGCCATTTGCGGTACAGATTCAGAAGAAATTATAGGTGCAATTTCTATCATTACAAGCGCGCGCGCGGCAATTAAAATAAAAACAGGCGCGTTGGCAAGCAGTTCGGCAATCATTATCTTGTTATTATATCTGCCATTTCTGGAATTCTTCTAAAAAGCCGGATTGTGTATTCCCCAAGGCTTGTAAACATCCAGCCGCCGAGGAATATAAGAACAGTAAGAATAGCAATAACCTTTGGAACAAATGTAAGCGTTTGTTCCTGAATCGATGTTGCCGCCTGAACAATCGCCACAACAAGCCCTACGGCAAGCGCGGTAAACAAAAGAGGCGAAGCCAAAAGAAGTATTTGCAAAACGCCTTCTCTTAAAAGCGCCGCGACAGCACCTACGGTCATAAGCGATATATACCATTTTAACCTAAATAACACAAGCCGCTTGCGCTTCTACTCAACAATTCCTAATTAGAGAAAAATGATGAACCGGCGCGGTTTAATGTATGCATTTATGGTATTTTGGGCGCATTTTTGCCGGAGGCGGCCTCTACCGGCAAGCCGGCAAGCCGGCGAAACCGCGTGCGGTTTCGCCGGTCGTGTATCCGCGGCCTGCGCTATGCGCAGGCCGCCCCGCCACAGGCCGCCGCCACAAACGGCCGCCCGCGTGGCTGCGCGGTCGTCCCCCGGTGCGGTCTTGCGCTTGCGCAGACCGCACCGGCCTTAACACAATCCGGCAAAATCGCTAAACGCGCTTTTGCCGGCTGCAACCCTCTGCCCCCCGCGGCTTGCACGGCGGCCACAGGCCGCCCGCGCACACGCCTGTTATGCGTTTTGCGGCCGGTGTAGAGATTTTATAACCGGAATACCAAGCAAAACCGCAAGCAAGGCTGTAAGCACATCCGCCACAGGCAATACAAAAATAAAGCCGTCAAAGCCAAAAAATGCGTTCAGAATGTACAGTGCCGGAACATAAAACAAGAGCTGCCGCCCCATCGAAACAAGCATTGCCGCCGTCCCGCGTCCAAGCGCCTGAAACGTTGTTGTAAACGTTACCTCTATTCCAAAAAACAAAAGGCCAATGGTAAATACCCTTAGCATTACCGCTCCGTTTTCAACGGTTTGCTGGTCGTTAATAAAAAAACGGATAAGAAAATCGCCGGCAAATAAAAACACTATTGCGCCGACAGCGCAAATAACCGACGAATAAATGAGCGTTAGTTTGAATCCTTTTTTTAAGCGCTCAAAATTCCGCGCGCCATAATTAAAACCGGCAAAGGGCTGATACCCCATAGAAAGCCCAAGCACAAACATAAAGCAGACGCTCGCAATTCGCATTTGCACGCCGAAACCCGCCACTACATAATCGCCGTAACTTACAGCCACGCGGTTGCCGAGTACCGATGCTATACTCATAAGCACGTTTGCCAGTCCTGCCGGAATGCCTATATAAAACAATTCCCGCAGCATTGTTTTGTTTATCTTGTTGTTTTTTAAAGCTATCGAAAGCATCGATTTTTTTGCGGCTCCGGCAGAACTGCCGGAGCTAAAATACCACACGCCATAAGCAAAAGCCACCAGCTGTCCTGCTATTGTTGCCCAGGCCGCCCCGCTTGTTCCCCAGCCGAATCCTAAAATAAACAGCGGGTCAAGGATGATGTTAAGAGCTATGCCGGCAAGCTGCAATATCATTGCCTTGCCGGTAGCGCCTTCGCTGCGCATAAGGCCGGAAAACACGGTTCCGGCAACGGCAAATGGCGTAAAAATCGAAACGATAAAATAATAGTCTGCGGTATGGTTAAAAGTGTTTTCTGTTGCTCCAATGATTTTAAGCACAGGAGTTTGAAAACACAGCAAAATCACAGCAAGCAAAACTCCAGCCGCAAGCGAAAAATAAAAGCTTACGGCGCTGGTGTTTGCAGCTTCTTTGTTATTTTTAATGCCCAACATTCGGGAAATATAACTTGAACCGCCGGTGGCGAAGATATTCCCCATGGCCTGGGTCAGCATAAATATAGGAAAGACAAGTGATACAGCGGCAACCATGTTAGGGTCGCCGGTCTGCCCGATAAAGAACAGGTCTGTCATGTTGTAAATTGCCTGTGCAAGCATTGCCGCCATCATCGGCAGCGCAAGGCGGATAATTGCCTTTGCTACAGGCGCGCTTTCCATTAGTTGTGTACCTGTATATTTCATAATAATTTTAATCCCTGTTTTTAATTATAAAAATTCATTTATAGAATATAAATATAAGGAATTTTATTTTTTATTTTTGAATAATTTGAAGCGCTTTTAATTTTCTAAAAAATGCAATTAATGGCCCGGCAAATAACACCGTTAATAATGTTCCTGCTCCCACGCCGGCGCTTTGAGTTAATATGCCTCCGGTAACACATAAAGCATCTGTTCCAATTCTTATCCATCTAAACCAATTTTGTTTTTTTATTTTTTCCGCAATAATAATTGCAATGGCGTCGTAAGGTGCAATTCCCATATTTGTTTCGATATAAACTGCAGCGCCGAAATATAAAACAGGAAAGCCGAATATAAAAGATATTATTCTTGTTTGAATTGAAAAAGATTCAAAAATATAAATTTTATTTATAAGCCATAAAAAAAAATCCGATGTGTAACCAATCGTAAGCATATTATACAAAGTTCCAAAACCTATTTTACTGCGGTCAAAAATGAATACTCCAATAATCATGGGGGCAAAGAATACCAGCTGCCATGTTCCAAAAGACATTCCAATCTTGTTTGAAATGCCTGTATTAAGGCATGATAATGGGTCAATGCCAAAATTTGCATAACGCATAAAGGTTAAGCCTGCGGATATTGTTGTAATGCCTGCTATAAGCCAAAGCACACGGTAAAATAATTTTTTGTATTTTAAGATTATTTTTGTATCTATCATTGTATAAAAAAATTTATCAACAAGAATTATAATCTTATTGATAAATAAAATATAGCTTACGGTTTATAAATCATTTTTAAATGATTATTTACGCTATTGTATAAACAGAAATCCACTGCAGCGCGGCGCCTGCAAGTACAAAAATATGCCATATAACATGAAAAAAACGCCGCTGTGGTTTTTTATAAAAAAACACGCCAAGCGAATAAGTAATTCCGCCGCCCAATAACATGGCAAGCGTAAAAAGACGCGCAGAATGAATTAGAACGGGCGCCATAAACACGATAGCCCAGCCCATAATCAGCCAAATAAATACTTCCGCCTTTTTTACATTCTTTATATTTAAAAGATGCAGTGTAATTCCAATCGCCGCAAGCGCCCATTCCGATATAACAAGCGCCCAGCCCGCTGCGCCAGGAATAAGCAAAAGACAAACAGGCGTGTAGGTTCCGGCTATCAAAATATATATTCCGGAATGGTCGCACATCTGCAATATACGTTTAACGTTTTCTTTTCTTGCGCCATGGTAAAACGCCGACGCCAAAAAAAGAATTATCATTGAAGCGCCATAAATGGAATATGCGCCAAGAGATTTTATTGACCCGGGCTCATTTCCAAAAACGCCCCGGTTGCGCAAAATTAAATACGCAGCCCCGCAAAGGGCGGCAAAAGCGCCTGCGTAATGCAATACAGAATTAAAAATTTCTTCTTTTACGGTTTGTTTACGTCGTACCGGAACGGCTGCTATTTGTAAGTTCATTACCATTTAGACAAGGCCGGTAGAATAAAGTTGCAATAAAGGCGTGATAAATATTATGCCGGGAATGAGATTTGAACTCATACGGCCTTGCGGCCAGGGGATTTTAAGTCCCCGGTGTCTACCATTCCACCACCCCGGCCCGGTTTAAACAATGGAGGTGAGCGGAATTGAACCGCTGACCTTTTGAATGCCATTCAAACGCTCTAGCCAACTGAGCTACACCCCCAACGTTTTTATATTTGTGTTTTTATAAAAAAACGTCAATAGGGCTGCTGAAATTTTAAATTGGCGGACATTTTGCCTGTGCGCCTCTAACCGGCTCAGGAATTTGGCACTATGGCTGAAACTATCCGCATTTGCTATACTTAATGTTAAGGAGATTTGTTTATGGATTTAAAACAGCAAACACAAAAAAAGAAGCTCTGGTTTTACGGAATGCCATGGTATTACTTTGCGGTTTTTGGCGCTATTTTGCTTATCGCTGCATTTTCAGGAAAGCTCCCCAAGGGAATGATTGGGGCTTTTCCGATTATGATTCTAATTGGAGCGATTCTTGGTAAAATAGGAGATAATGCCCCTGTAATAAAAACTTTTTTGGGCGGCGGCGCTATTGTTATCATTTTTGGTTCGGCAGCGCTTGTTACATTCGAACTTTTACCTGAACCGGTTATCGGTACAATGAAGAATTTTATGCAGGGCGAAGGCTTTTTGGATTTTTATATTGCTTCGCTTATTACAGGTTCTATTATGGGAATGAACCGTAAACTTTTAATAAAAGCCGCTGTACGGTATTTCCCGGCGCTTGCGGGCAGTATTTTTGTTGCGCTTGGACTTAGCTCTCTTGTTGGGGCTCTTTCCGGTTATGGCGCAAAAGAAGCACTGTTGTTCATTGGCATCCCAATTATGGGCGGAGGCATGGGCGCAGGCGCAGTTCCGCTGTCTAAAATTTTTGGTGAAGGAATGGGCGTTGACACTACCTCAATGCTGGCAAAAATGGTTCCGGCAGTGGCCCTTGGAAACGCGCTTGCCATTGTTTTGGGCGGACTTCTCAACAGGCTTGGTAAAGTCAATAAAAACTTGACCGGTAATGGCGCTCTTATGCGGGCAAGCGGCATGGACGCGGCAAAGGAACTGGAACTTGACCCTGAATACAAAAAAGCGCGGGATACTGTTGATTGGGTTCAAATGGGTACCGGACTTTTTATTGCTACATCATTTTTTGCGCTTGGAGCGTTAATCAACAAGTTTGTGCCGGCAATTCATGGCTACGCATGGATGATACTCAGCGTTGCGGTGGTAAAAGCGCTTGGGCTGCTTCCGCAAAAATTTGAGATTTGCTGCTACCAATGGTTCCAGTTTGTTATGCTCAACCTTACCGGCGTGCTGCTTGTTGGAATTGGCGTTGGCTATACCGATTTAAAACAAATTGCCGAAGCGTTTTCTCCGCAGTATGTGCTGCTGGTTACGGTAACCGTTTTTGGCGCTGTACTTGGGTCGGGTATTGTAGGAAAGCTTGTAGGTTTTTATCCTATAGAATCGTCAATTACCGCGGGGCTTTGTATGGCCAACATGGGCGGTACAGGCGATGTCGCGGTGCTTTCCGCTTCTCAGCGAATGGAACTTATGCCATTTGCGCAGATTTCTTCGCGTTTAGGCGGCGCAATCATGCTAATTTTATCGAGTGTAATTTTGCAAATAATTAAATAATTTAACTTGACAATTAAAATTGACGATACTCTAGTCAGAGGGGATCCTTATGAAGCGCAGATTATCGTTATCATTCATATTTTTCTGCATCTTGTCCGGCGCGCTTTTTGCACAGACTGACCTGCAAGATGTAGAATTATTGCTTCGCCGTGCCGAGCAGTACAGGTCTCAAAAGGATTTTGAAAATGCTTTTGAGCTTTACAGTACCATACTGGCCGCAAATCCTAAAAATATTAAGGCATTGAATGGCCGTGGTGTTGTATATCAAAAACGGGGCGACTACGAAAAAGCGCGCGCCGATTTTCAATATGCTCTGGCTCTTAATCCGGTATTGGCAGAGAGCCAGCATAATATGGAGAACATAAACAACATTATAAAAAGTATGAACGGAATAACGGATGAAACAAATAACTATAAAAACGCCGAAAGACTTTTAGGAACCGGTAATTATGCCATCGCTTCTCCAGGCGGTACTCAGGCATCTGCAGAAAATTATCAGTCTATACCTCGCGGCGCGTCATTGACTGTCGAAAATTATCAGCCTGCGCCGCCCGGCGGCGTTACTTCGCTGTACGACAAGACAACTATGGAAGAATCAATAAAAACTTCACTCTATAACCGCACTGTTAAAACTCCGCAAGACCTTTCCGCCTTGCCGGGTCAGGTTATACCACAAAACAATTTAAGTTACGAGCAAAACAAGTATGCTTATCCGTTAGCGCCAGGTTATGCTCCAATCGCGGCGGAACAGCAAAAGCAGCGCCTTCCTTCAAGCTCTGCTTCGCCGGGGCGGGGCACGTGGCCGGAGATTCCGGTTGCCTCTGCAATGCAGGGCAGAAACGACACGGTAAAATCGCTTAGAATCAATCCGCAGCAAAATATTATGAATCAGCAGAACGGCTATTACGAACGCGCCGTACTTGCCTACACAGAGTTAATTTCGCGCAATCCGGGTTCTGCGGTTGCGTATAACAACCGTGGCGTTGCGTATGCGCAGCTCGGTGAATGGCAGCTTGCTCTGGACGATTTTAACGAAGCTCTAAGGATTAATCCTTACTATTTTGACGCGCAATCGAACCGTTCAGATTTAAAAAGCCTTATAGCATTACGTTAAATCAATAAAAACAAAAAAGCCGGCGGGTTTCGCCGGCTTTTTTATTTGCCACTTTAAAGCAGCAAGGTTTTAAAGTGGTTTGGCTTTACTTTGTGTATAAATCAAGCGCTTTGTACTTTGTGTGTAAAAGTTCATGCGCTTTATGCCCGCCCGGTTCTCCAAGGAAATCTTTATAGACAGCCTGTATATCCGGATTCTGGTGCGAACAACGCAGTTTTGACTGCTCATCATCTTTGTAAAGACCGGCAGCGCGTTTTTCGCGGATAGAATCAGTCGCGCCGTAAGGCTGGCCGCCTCCCGCTACACAACCGCCCCTGCAAGCCATTACTTCGATAAACTGCCATGGAGAAGGCAGCCCTTCAGCGCGAAGCGCGCGAATTTTGTCCAGAACCGCTTCTATATTCCCCATCTGGTGGGCTACGGCAAGCTTGATTTTAGTGCCGCCAAGGTCAACTTCTGCCTCTTTTACACCCTCAAGACCGCGTACAGGCTTAAAGTTTACATCGCCCAATTCTTTTTTTGTAACGAGGAAATAGGCCGAACGAACCGCCGCTTCCATAACGCCGCCTGTGGTGCCGAATAGCGTTCCAGCGCCGGTGTATGGCCCGAGGGGGCTGTCCGCTTCTTCTTCTTTAAGGTTCATAAGGTCAATACCCGCCTGTTTTATCATACGGGCAAGCTCGCGGGTGGTAAGCACGATGTCAACATCCCAGCCTGCGCCGGCGCTCTTCATGTGTTCGTCGCGGTGACATTCCCATTTCTTTGCGGTGCAGGGCATTATGGATACGGAGTAGACTTTATTCGGGTCAACGCCGGCTTTCTTTGCCCAGTAACCTTTTATCATCGCGCCCATCATCTGCTGCGGTGATTTTGCGGTGGAGAAGTTAGGAATAAAATCTGAATAGTATTTTTCCATGTAATCAACCCACGCAGGGCAGCAGGATGTTATAAGCGGAATGTCCTTTGACTTTTCGGTAAGGCGTTTTACCAGTTCGCTGCCTTCTTCCATAATGGTAAGGTCGGCGGAGAAGTTGGTGTCGAACACCGTCTTAAAGCCCAGTTTACGGAGCGCCGCATAGAGTTTTTTTGTAACAAGAAAACCTGGTTCCATGCCAAATTCTTCGGCAAGGCCTACGCGCACTGCGGGAGCAAACTGCACAACCGTATGCTTATTTGGGTCAAGCAGGGCGTTCCAGACTGTCGCCGTTTCGTCACGCTCATAAATAGCGCCGACAGGGCAATGGGCTGCGCACTGCCCACATTTGATGCAGGGCGAGTCGCCAAGCGGCACATCGGCGGCGCTGGCAATTTTGCCTTTAATGCCGCGGCCAAGGAACTCAATCGCCCAAACGTTCTGCACGTCCTGGCAAACTTTTACGCAGCGTCCGCAGCGCACGCATTTTTCCGGACTAAGCACAATGGACGGATTTGAATCGTCCACAGGAATTCCGTTAAGAATTTTGCGGAACGGAACCTGCCTTATGCCGAATTCGGCGGCAAGCGTTTGAAGTTCGCAGGAGCCGTTTCGCGGGCACTGGAGACAATCATTTGGATGGTTGCTCAGGATTAGTTCCAGCACGGTGCGCCGTACGGCAATAAGTTCGGCATCGTGGGTAACAACGTCCATGCCTTCGGCGCAGTGAGTCGCGCAGGCGCGGGCCATACGCGGCGAGCCGGGCCCCATGGTGCGCACGATACAAAGACCGCAGGATGCCCATGGTGAAAGGTCAGGGTTATAGCAAAGAGTCGGGATTTTTATATTTACCTTCTTTGCCGCTTCAACAATGGTCGTTCCTTCTTCAACCTGAATGGGAACGCCGTTAATTTTTAGGCTAATCATATTTTTCTCCTTACTTACGCACCACGGCGTCTTTTTTGCACTTGCTCATACACTCGCCGCACTTGATGCATTTGGACTGGTCGATAATCATGGGCGGTTTCTTCTTTGAACCGTCAGGCGGCGGCGTCCAGCCTTCCACTGCCGTTATCGCGTTTACCGGGCAGTTTTTCGCGCAGAGCCCGCATCCAATACAGTTTTCCGGCACTATCGTGTACTGCAGCATCTTCTTGCACTTGCCGGCGCGGCACTTGTGGTCATGGATGTGTTCCATGTACTCTTCGCGGAAGTTCTTTATTGTCGAAAGTGTCGGGTTCGGAGCGGTACCGCCCAGAGCGCAAAGTGACGCTTTTTGCATCGCCTTGCCAATGGCCTGCAACTTGTCGAGGTCGGCTTCTTCTCCCTTGCCTTCGGTAATTTTATCCAGGATAGCAAGAATTTGGCTTGTGCCAATGCGGCAGGGTGAACACTTGCCGCAGCTTTCGTCTACGCAGAAATCCATGTAGAAGCGCGCCACGTCTACCACGCAGTCGTCCTCGTCCATAACTATCATGCCGCCTGAGCCCATCATAGAGCCCATCGACTGCAAGCCTTCGTAATCTATCGGGGTGTCCAGGTCTTTTTCGGTTAGGATGCCGCCGGAAGGCCCGCCGGTCTGCACGCCTTTGAATTTCTTGCCGTTCTTTATGCCGCCGCCAATCTCAAAGATGATTTCGCGGAGGGTCGTCCCCATCGGAACTTCGACCAAGCCTGAATTCTGCACCTTTCCTGTAAGCGCAAAAACCTTTGTGCCTTTGGATTTTTCGGTGCCCATGGAGGCAAACCATGCGCCGCCGCGGGCGAGTATCGCCGGAATGTTGGCAAGCGTTTCCACATTGTTAATAACGGTGGGTTTTGCCCAAAGTCCTTCAAATGCCGGGAACGGCGGTTTTGGAGTGGGCATACCGCGCTTGCCTTCGAGGGAGCGCAGCAGCGCCGTTTCTTCGCCGCAGACAAACGCGCCCGCGCCAAGGCGGATTTCGATGTCGAAGTCGAAGCCGGAGCCGAGTAT
>JAIRPU010000094.1 GCA_031256815.1 Spirochaetaceae bacterium | reverse complement strand
TTTCAATTTACCGATGAGGAATTGTTTGAATTCTTTGAATTTACCCAAGTGCCTGTCGAACTTGTCCCGATAACGCTCGATTATTTTAAGGGCGTTGTAAAAGAATTGTGCCGCAAAGGCAGATGAAATATTGCGGCTGCCGCTACGATTTTCCTCCCAAGCCGCTTGCGCGCAGTCCTGAAAACGCGCTCTCTAAACACCTCTCCTATTTGTGTCAACTTTATTCCATGACAAAGCAAACCCGGCCGCCGCCCCCACTGCTCCGCAGGCAACCGGCGGAGCAGTAGGCAGTTATCCCCTCATGTTCATGACTTGCTTCCCAGTACGCGCACCGGTGCGCCGTCTGTAAGGAACTGCTGCCCTTGTGTTACAACTTTGTCGCCGGCGGCAAGCCCGCTTGTAATTTCCGTTTCGCCGTCAACGGTAACGCCGGTGCTTACTTCCCGAAGGCGGACAAGCCCCGCGTTTCCTTCGCCGTTCCCGCTTGCAAGGACGAACACCGCCTGTGCGCCGCGGTTCTCGACTACCGCGTCTTGCGGGACGGAAACGATGTTTTCATAAGTGCGCGTGTTGAGTTTGATTCGGGCGAACATACCCGGATTGATACGCGGGTCGCCGTTGTCAAAGCGCAGAGTGATGCTCTTTGTCCGCGAGACGGAGTCTACCACCGGGGAGAGTTTGGCTACCTTCGCTTTGAAGACCTCGCCGGGGAAGGCTTCAAGGCGCACTTCCGCCGGAAGTCCTACGCGCAGTTGCCCGACTTCCCGTTCAGGAATCAGCGCCTCGATTTTCGGCAATCCGCCGGAGGCTATGGTGAAAAGGCTTGTGGCGGTAGACACCGTGGAGCCGGCGCTTACCGGGCTGGCCACGACCACGCCGGAAACCGGCGCGTACACCGGGCTTAGCGAATACCGAGCGCCGGGCTTTGAGGCGTCAACCTGTGCCAGCAGGTCGCCTTTGCGCACCGCCGCGCCGAGCGCCGTTCTTATCGAGACCACTTTGCCTCCAATCTCCGGCACCACCGTTACCTGCTCCTCGCTTACGACATTGCCGTTTACTTCGATGTACGCCTGAAGATTGCGGACAACGGCGTCTTCGGTTTTTACGCTGAACACCGTGCCGGAGGCAGCCGGTTTGCCGCCGTCTTTCTTGCCGGCAGCGCCGGAGCGCGGCGCTCCGCCGTCCGCTGCCGGTACATCCGGCGCGGAAGTTTTGTTAATCTGTGCCAAAAGCGAGGGCACAAACACCAGACCCGCAACGGCAAGAGGGACGCAAAAAATCAGCCCCTTTTTCTTTGTAATTTTCATTTATTTCTCCTAATATATTTTAATGCTTAAAACATAGCCGCCTTCAAAAATCAAAGCCATAGACAACTTATAAAATGTTTATAATTTTTTGTTATACAGGTATGGCGAAAATCGGGCTTGGTTAAAAGGACGCGGTCTGCCTGCCACAGGAGGGGCGCAGCGCAAAAAGAGGCGCTTTTAAGCTTGATTTTGGAGCTGTTTTTACGGTATATATAAATAATGATTCAAACAGCATCTGGACGGAATAATAGATGAAAAAAATCAGCATAATAATTCCGTGCTATAACGAAGAAGAAAATATTATATCAATAACAAACGCTGTAGTTTCTGTTCTGGAAAACCGGCTTTCTGGTTATGATTACGAAATAATTATTTCCGATAATTGCTCAAAGGATAATACACGCGTATTGATACGCGAAATTTGCGAAAAAAACCGTAAGATAAAAGCGATATTCAATATGAGAAATTTTGGCCCGGATAATTCCCGCAATAACGCTTATTTTAGCGCAGCAGGCGATTGTTCCATAATTGTATTTGCCAATTTTCAAAATCCGCCTGAATTAATACCGGCATTCGTACGCGAATGGGAAGCCGGTTACAAATTTGTTGCCGCAGTTAAAATTGACAGTAAAGAAAATAAAATTATATTGCTTATAAGGCGGCTGTACCATAAAATTATACGGATGGTTTCGGATATTGAACAAATAGAAAATTATACCGGATACGCTCTTTTTGACAAACAAATTATAGATATAATGCGCAGCTTAAACGACCCGCTTTTACACACACATTCTGTTCCTGCAGATTTAGGATTCAAGCGCAAAGAGATTCCATATATACAGCCTGCGCGGCGCTCCGGTAAATCAAAATATAATTTTTACCGCCATTACGAAACGGCAGCACGGGCATTTACTTCGTATACAAATACCGGTTTAAGAATAGCAACAATAACAGGATTTATATGCGCGGCAATTTCTTTTTTTATTGCTGTTGGTTATTTTATTTACAAATTATTTAACCGCGATGCTCCTGGAACCGCTCCTGTTATTGGCGGAATATTCATTTTGAGTTCATTACAATTATTTCTTATGGGTTTTATAGGTGAATATATTATGGCAATAAATACAAGATTAATAAACCGTCCGGTTGTTGTGGAAGAAGAACGAATAAATTTTGATGAAGCCAAATGAGGTAAATGAGGTACACAAACCATAACTTGTAATATCAGCCATTAATAATTTTTTTATCAGGAGAATAATATGTATCTTGCGCCTTTTAATATTCAGTCGGTTTTTAGCTTTCATCTTGCAAAGCGCAATGGCATTGTTATAGACGCTTTTTTTGACGATGATGCCGGCAAACAGGGCAAAAGCTACGGCGGCATTCCAATTTTAAGCGCCGCGCATGAATCCTGCGATAAAACCCGTTCCATAATGATATGCTCAATAAAAAACAAAGATATGCTGCACAGGCAGTTTTGCGAATTGGGCTGGACGCGGTTTAAAGATTGTTTTGTTTTTTGGGATATGGACAAATCATATAAAGCGCTTGATGATATAAAAGAATACGAACTTAAAAACAATTTTCCAGATATATACGAAAATTATAAAAAAGGTGATTACGAAATTCGTAAAACTCATTTGCCTGAAGAAGCGCGCATTCCAAATGCTTTTATTTTGGGCAGCCTTAATATGCATATAACAACACGCTGCAATCTTAAATGCAAAAACTGCAGCGCGCTGATACAGTATAATAAATCGCCAAGACATTTTTCTCCGCAAAAGCTGCAGGAAAGCCTCGATAATCTTATGCGAATTACAGACTTTATTGGCGTATTTTCTGTTTCCGGCGGAGAGCCGCTGCTGCGGCGCGATATTCTTTCAATAATAAAGTTTATACTGCGGCATAAAGAAAAAATCGGAGTAATTCAAATAATTACCAATGGATGTATAATTCCAAATAAAAATATTATAGAACTTGCAAAAAAACATAATATTTTATTTGCCATTTCAGAATATGGCGAATTAAATTTAAAACCGTTTTTAAAACTTGAAGAATTCCTTGTTATGCATAAATTAAAATATTTTCACTATACTTTTCCATGCGGCTGGCTTGATATTGGGCGCATTGCCGGCAGCGCGCATAAAGATAAAGAAACAGAATCAATATATAATAACTGTAATTTAAATGCGCTGACCATGATGGAAAATGTATTGTGCAAATGCAGCTTTATAGCTGCGGCAAACGACCTGCGCGCCGTACCGTTTAACAAAAACAATATTGTTGACCTCGCAAACAAAAAATTAAGCCGGCAGGAAGCAGAATCTTATATTAACAGCACAAACCCATATCCTGCCTGCAGTTATTGTTCAGGCAATGGAACCTGTAATAATGTTCATATACCTGCTGCAGAACAAATTGAATCTGCGATTGAATATAAAGAATTTATATATCCTTAAAAATGGCGCGCAATGTAAAGTTAAATTATAAACGCGCAGTATTAAGAACGCCGCTGCCGCGTTCAAGCGCAACAGAACCCGTGCGCGCCATTTCGATAATTTCGTAAGGACGCAGGAGCTGCAGCAGCCCGTCAAGTTTTTCGCTGCTGCCGGTGGCTTCAATGGTTATTGTAACCGGCGAAATATCTATTACGCGCGAGCGGAAAATCGCGGCAACTTCAACTACAGCTGAGCGGCTGTGTTCGTCCGCGCGGACTTTAACAAGCATTATCTCGCGGCGAATACTTTTTGCATTCTCCAGTTCACGAATTGCGATAACGTCTACAAGCTTGCTTAACTGTTTTACAATTTGTTCAAGTACAGAATCATCACCGGAAACGGCAATGGTCATGCGCGATACCGCCGGATTTTCTGTTTCGCCTACTGTAAGACTGTCAATATTATAGCAGCGTCTGCTAAAGAGCCCCGATACCCTGCTTAAAGTTCCAGCCCTGTTTTCTACCAGTACAGATAAAATATGATTCTTCATAATTTCCGCCTAAACTAAATCAGATTTAAACGATTTGCAATACTCTGATATTTTAAAATTAATTTCTTCAGCAATTTCTTCCTCGCTGCGTAAAACTTCATCTTTGCTGCAGTAAACAATATGCGCTCCTGTTTGCGCTGCAAGTTCAATAAAAAGCGTTCTTGTATTTGCAAGATAAACTGAATCGCCCTCGTGTATGTCGTGCGTTTTATCTGTGTAGGCGCGTTTCTCTTTTTTTGCAACATTACGCGCTGAAATTTTTGCATCTATATCCAGCACAAAAGAAATATCCGGACGCGGAATTTTATTTATATTAAATTCAAGTTCTTTAATCCAAGAAAAAAAACTTTCGCGCAGTTCAGGTTCAAACTTTACTCCCTGATGCGCCATGTTTGAAAGAACATAGCGGTCGAAAATAATAATATCGCCTGAATTAAATGAATTATTTTCAAAAAAAAACCTGCGGTCCATGGCGTAAAGCAATGCGGTTAATTTTGGATTAATCGCGTAAAGAGAACCGTAAGATCCGTTTAAATAATCCGAAATCATCATTCCAAAAAAAGAACTGTAAACAGGAAACGAAACAATATGAACACGCCTGCCGGACGCTTCAAAATAGCGCGAAAGAAGACGGCACTGAGTCCCCTTTCCGGCGCCGTCTATACCGTCTATCGCAATGGTCACTTAGCGCTTTTCCTGAACTTTTTCTTTCTCTTTTGTGATTTTTACACTTAGCGCATCGAACAGTTTGTCTATTGCCGCATTGAGTTCAGTTTCGTGTTCTTTTACATGAGAACTTAAGCCCCAACGAAAATTTATTGTGGCTTCGGCAATAAACTGGTTTGCGTCTTTGTTGAGTGTAATAAGCAGGTCAATTATATTTGCCTGCGCATTGTGCAGCCTGCCAAGCTTTTTTTCGATATACTCGCGGCCGTCATCGTGTAAGGTAAAATGCAACGCCTTTATATCAAGATTCATAACTCCTCCAAAATTTTATCTGGCCGGAAGTTTAGCACAGAATAGCAAGCAGGACAATCACCTTATTACAACCTTTAAAAGCCAAAAAATTACAAACGCGCCTATATTAACAAGCACTACGCTTGCGCCTGTGGGGACGGCATATATATATGAAATTACAACGCCGGTAAAAAAGCAGAAAATCGAAACGGATACAGAACAAACGCTCACGCTCCTGAAATTCTTGAACACTCTCATTGAGGTAAGCGCGGGAAAAATAATTAACGCGGAAATTAGCATAGCGCCCATCATCCGCATTCCCAGCACAATTACAAGCGCCGTAAGAAACGCAATAAGCATATTGTAAATGCCTGTTTTTACTCCGGCGGTTTTGGCAAAGGTTTCGTCAAAGGTTATGGCAAAGAGTTTGTTATAAAACAGCACAAACAGCGCAAGTACGGTTATGGAAAGCACTATGCTTAAAGCAACATCGGTTTTATTCATTGCAAGAATACTGCCAAAAAGATAATTGCACACATCGGTATTCATGCCGGTTGTCTGCGATATGATTACTACGCCCATTGCAAGCGAACTTGTTGAGATGAGGGCTATGGCGGCATCGCCTTTTAGAAGATGCTTTTCTCCCAAACGCAAAAGCAAAAACGCGGCTGCTAACACAAGGGGAATGGCAATCAAAAGCGGCGCGGCATTTAAGGCGGTGGCTACGGCAAGAGCGCCAAAGCCAACATGAGAAAGGCCGTCTCCAATCATGGAATAACGTTTTAGAACAAGGCTTACGCCCAAAAGCGCGGCGCAAACCGAAACAAGCGCGCCGACAATAAGCGCCCTTACAAGAAAGGTAAAACTCAACATTTCCGCAAGCGTACTAAAAAAATCAGCAATCATTATTTATTCTCCCTTAAAAAACAAAGCCCGTCTTTTATTTGCATAATACGGCTTGCAAAACGCTCCGCAGCCTGAATATCATGCGTTACCGAAATAATGGTCATGCCGTTTTTGTTTATGCCGTCAAGCAGCTCGTACAATACGGCGCTTGCGGAAGGGTCAAGTCCGGCGGCAGGTTCATCAAGTACAAGCAGGCTGCCGGAAACGCCAAATGCGCCTGCGGCGCATAAAGCGCGGGCAATAAGTACGCGCCGCTGCTGCCCTCCCGACAATTCCCTGAAGCAGCGTTCTTTTAAGTCTGAAACTTCGAGCCGCCGCATATTTTCGAGTGCGGCTTCTTTTTCCCGCCTTAAATAAAAGGGGCGGAGCCCCATTTTTCCGGCAAATCCAGACAGCACAATTTCGCCCGCGCTTGCGGGAAAATCTTTTTTTGCCGCTTCCTGCTGTGCCAGATACCCCGCCCCGCCGTTTTGTATTTCTGGTGAAAAAGAAATACGCCCGGAAATAGGGTTTGCAAGGCGTAAAATGCCCTTTAGCAGCGTGCTTTTACCGGAACCGTTTTCGCCGGTAATATACAGATAATCGCCGCGCCGGACTTCAAAACTAATATCACGAATAACGCTATGCCCCTCATAACCGAATGCGGCATTTTTGCATATTACGATGCTGTCCGCGTTTTCCTGTGCCATATATGCTCCTTGCTCTTAATACACCTTGCGTTTATAATGCGCCTTGCGTTTATAATGCGCCTTTCATTTATAATGCGCCTTTCATTTTCACACGAATACAATCTCACTGCAATAAAACTTAAAGCGTTTTATTGCAGCGCCTCCCTAAGCCTCGGCACATTTGCCATTTGTATTTGCAGAAAGGTAAGACCTGCGTCAAAGTCCTTTTTGGAAATATTATGACAAGAATGAAACAAAAGTTTTTTTGCGCCGGTTTCCGCCGCTATTGTGTCCGCCATTTTTTCGTTACTAAGCTCAATGTGGAACACCACAGGAATTTTTTCCGCCCTTATCTTGTTGATTAAAAAGGCAACGGTCGCCGCGGCAGGCTCGGTCTCGGTGGAACAACCTGGAAAGGCGGCAAAGTATTTAAGCCCGTAAGCATCCGCAAAATAGCGGAATGGGAAGCGGTCGCCAAAAACAATGGTTTTGCGTTTTGCCCCATCCACCACCGCCTGAAAATCACTGTCCAGTTTTTCAAGACTTTTAATATAGGCGTCTGAGTTTTTGCGGAAAAGCGCTGCGTTTGCCGCGTCAACTTCGCACAACGCGCCGGTTATTGCGCGCACAATACGGATTGCATTTTTTGGGGAAGTCCAGACGTGTTCATCGTAGGCAACGCCTTCTTCCGCGCTGTCAGGCGGCTCCTCTTCTTCTTCCATACCTTCGACGATTTCTTCTTCAACCACATCAACGGCGTCCATCATGCGGATAATTTTTATTTTTGAAGTGTCCATTGATTCAAAAATACGGTCAACCCATACATCGGATTCGCCGCCTGTGTAAATAAAAACATCACTATTTTGAATAGTGATGATGTCCTGCGGCGAAGGTTCAAAAGAATGGCTCTCGGCTGCCGGCGGCAGGAGCATGGCAAGATTTGGCCCTGCACTGCCTGAGTCTTTCGCAATGGCGCGGACAAAATCGTAGGGCGGAAAGTTAACCGCAACGACGTTAAGGCCGTCCTGATTTTTTGCGCCGGTTTTTCCCTTTTTGCAGGCAGGGAAAAACACAATAAAAGATACGGCTATAACAGCCGCTAAAATTCGTTTCATAAATCCTCCAGAATAAAAGATTCGGAGTTTTGCTAAAACACGCAAAACTCCTGAGCTGATTAAAAATCGGAGATTTTTAATCAACCGTTTCACATTCCCTCTTTGAAATTTATATTTGAAGAAATGTGTTTTTTTTGAGACCGGTAAAACCGGTGTTATTATTGCTTCATTTGCAGCTTCCCGCGCAATAAATCTTTTGGCAGGCAGCTGCGAAATATATGCTTGGTTTGCAGTCCGAAAGTTTATATCAACAGTTGAACTTTACTTTTAAAGCGAGAGGGTTCAGCGCAAAAACAAATATTTGCGGCTTTAGTACCGGCATAACGGACATTATGAATCCCGCGAAAAAGAAACTCACACCGAGCCGCGCAAAAGCTTCTATCAGCCGCAGCGCGATTTGTATTTCAAAGCAAATTTGGCAGTCTTCACTGGTTGGGACGCGCAGACCGGCGGCGTTGATATGCTCATGACCTTGTTCTGCAATAACAAAAACGCCCGAAAAAACAACAGTCGCTGCAAGCCATAAGGCCATAAAAGCGGTAAAAAAGGCTGTTTTTTGCTTAATATTTACCATACGTTACGCTATCACATACAGCGTGTTTTTTCAATAAGCCGGCGGCGGCCTGCGCGGGGCCAGCCGCCTGCGCAGCGCGCAGGCAGGCCTGGTGGAGGCCACACCGCAGAGGCGGTGTGGCTGCGCCGCTTCGCGGCGCGGCAATATGACCACCGGCGAAAGCGAAACGCGCTTTCGCCGACCATGTCCGCCCCCGCCAGCCTGCGGCTGGCGGGGGCGCTTTGTCGCCGGCAGCCGCCTGCGCGGGGCCGGCCGCCGGCGCAGCGCGCAGGCGGCTTGGTGGCGGCCGCGCCGCAGAGGCGGTGTGGCCGCGCCGCTTCGCGGCGCGCATCGGATGGCCGGCGGGCGAAACCGCAATGCGGTTTCGCCCGCTGTAGTTGGAGGCCGCGCGAAGCGCGCGTAGCCCGGAAAAGCGCTATGCGCTTTTCCGGGTCGCCGTTGGAGGCCGCACCGCGAAGCGGCGCGGGTGGTGCGCGGCCGCCCGCCGGCTTCAGCGCAATTCCGCTTTGACGCAGAATTGCTTTGTCTACTTCAACTTGGGCCAGTAGAAGTCCGCGCCGGATTTGGTAAGGCCGTCAAAGTCCCATACAGTGTTACTCCAGCCAAGGGCAGTCCATGTGACGGCGTTTTTGAGGCCGCCTGAGGCTGTTGTGTTTTGGACGCCTTTGCCCCATTTGGTAGTGCCGGCGCTATCGCTGGGAGTGTCGCTGTGGGTCGACGAGCCGTCGCCTATCCGCATATCAATATTGGCTATATTGTTGGTAAAGGTTACGTTTGTACCTGCACGGATATAACCGGCTAAGCGCCCTTGATTCGCTTCGGCCTCCAGTGGACTTATAACTTTTGAACTTGCAGCAACATTATTTTTTATTTCCACTGTTGAAAGATTAGTATTAGTGCCAATGGCTCCAACAAAACCGCTTGCATACTGGTTAACACCGGCAGCCAGAGTCCCGCTATTTTTTACTTCGACATTTCCAGAAGCATAACAACGGTCGAAGGTTATGGTAATACCTGAATTACCGACAATATCACCCATAAAAGCGCCTACACTACAAGAAAAGTCTGTTTCCGCGCTAATATTTCCGGATGCGTAACAATCTATAAAATTGAGAGCCGCATTCGCGGAGTTAATATATTGCCGACCTATAAACCCGCCCATGCATGTGAATGCGTAGGTCTCTTCGATGTTCACTTCTGATGAACATCGAATTATGTTTATTGTATGGAAATTCCTGGCTTCACCTATAAAACCGCCAAAGTATAAACCGCCGCCAACGCCAACCGCTTTTCCTATCTTTAGTTCTCCCTTTATGTGTACGTTTTCTATGGTAATGTCAGCCAAACCGTTATCGACACGGCCAAGTAAACCACCAATGTAAGTGGCCGCAGCTGATGTAAAATTCACAACCGCATTGCCCGGCGTACTTACTTCCAGTGTAAAATTTTCGACAATCGCGCCGTTGCCCAAAGTTGAAAACAGTCCGACAGAAGTGCTGGTAGACGAAAGCACCAACCCTTTAATCGTGTAACCGTTGCCATAGAAATGGCCTATGTAACCGGCGGGGCCTGTCCATGCGGTTCCCGTGTTTGTAAGGTCTATGTCGCCGCCAAGCGCAAAGTCTTTGTTTACATTAGCAGGGTCGCCAAGCTGTAAAAACTCATTTGCGTCCGCAAGGCGTATTCCGGTCTTGGTCGCGTTAAGCGTTATACCTGTCGCAGGGGCAAGAGGAGCGCCCGC
>JAIRPU010000049.1 GCA_031256815.1 Spirochaetaceae bacterium | reverse complement strand
GCAGCCTGCGTCATCAAAGTATTTAACGGTAACCAACAGCGCCTGCAATAAATCGTCAAACTTTGTTATTTCAATTTGCGTTCTTGCGCCAATCTGCTTTATGTAATTAAACCAGCCTTCTTTTTCCAATTCAAGCGCGGCATCCGGCCTGAATGAAGGCAGCACTTTGGTTTGAGTTTTTTGTTCTTTAATGATTTGTTTATGAAACTCAAGCGAATCCAAAGGGTCGTCTGTTGTGCCAACAGCGTAAACATTGAATTTTTTAAATATGCCGTAAACGGAAAAATCATCGCTTTTTAATTTTTTGTTGGCGTGCTGCCAGAGTTCTTTCGCGTTTGCTTCATTCAGGGGTTCGTAAAAATCAAAATAGCGCTGCAATTCAAGGTGAGTCCAATGGTAAAGCGGATTGCCGATTAAAAGCGGCACGGTACGCGCCCATGCCATAAATTTTTCTTCCGGCGAAGCGGCGCCCGTAATGAACTCTTCCGCTATGCCATTTGCCCGCATTGCGCGCCATTTGTAGTGGTCGGCAGAAAGCCATATTTCAGAAAGATTATCAAACCTTATGTTTTGCGCTATTTCTGATGGAATTAAATGACAATGATAGTCAAACACAGGTTCTTCCGCTGCGGCTTCGTGGTAGAGCCGCTTTGCGGTTGTATTGAAAAGCAAAAAATCTTTGTCTATAAATTTACCCAACACCCTCTCCTAATTTAAACAAAATACGGCAAATGACGGACAAGCAACACCGAATACGCGAGAACAACTTATATTTTATATCAATGTAACCATGCAGCCTCATTATTATTTAAATCTGCGACGCTGCAACAGATTTATTTAATATTCTAACACAGCTAATTTGCGCTGTCAAACTTTTTATTTAGGCCTGCGACACGCGCGGCAGAGTGCCCTGTCAACCGGCGAAAGCGCTTTGCGCTTTCGCCGGCAGTCGATAAACGCTGCCGCAATGTGGCCGCAGGCGGCCGCTGCCGCTGCCGCAATGTTAGCCGTCCGCTTCGCTCCGCGAAGCGGACTGGACAGCCGCACGGCGGCAATGCCGCTTTCGCGGCCGCGGTGTGAGCGGCGGTATGCAAAGCATACCGCCGCCTGAGAGAAGCCGGCTAAACCGCGTGCGGTTTAACCGGCAGTGCCCCCCGCGCGCGCCGCAGGCGGCCGCGGGGGGCGATAATGTTCGCGCTTCGCGCGCCGCAGGCGGCCGCGGCTAACATTGATATCTGTATAATAGTGTGTTAATCTATTTTCAATGTGGAAAAAGATATTAAACGCGGCATAACCGCTTATAAAAACAGTAACTCTTCCGGCAGCGATTCAGGCAACGACTGGCTTGCCCGTCTTGCCGAAAATGACTTTGGCGTTACAGACAGCGCCGGCGGCATTATCGAAGAACGTCCAAAGGCCGAACCTCTGCGCCGTTTTGAAAAGCAATTAAAACAGGAACCCGCAGGCAAAACGCCTCCTCCCGCTGTTAATGAATCAAAAGCAAGGCGGGTTGCAAAATTCCTCATTCTTATTGGCAGTGAACAAGCGTCCAAAGTTCTGGAAAACCTTGACGGTGAACAAATTGAGGCGGTTTCGCGTGAAATTGCCTCGATACGCGGCATAAGCACCGGAGAAGCCGCTTCAATTCTTGCCGAATTTGACGGGCTGCTTTCCGGCGCGTATCATTACAGCGGTTCAAATTCGGGCGGCGTTGACGAAGCGCGAAAACTGCTCTACGCCGCCTTTGGGCCGGAAAAAGGCGAATTGATTTTACGCCGTGCCACGAACGATAACGGCGCGGGCGTTTTTGACTTTTTGGAAGATTTTTCCGGAGAGCAGATAATGACCCTTTTAAGGGATGAATCGCCGGCGGCCGGCGCGGTTATACTTTCGCGGATAGAGCCGCAGGCTTCCGCCGCGGCGTTAAAATGCGCCGACGAGGCATGGCGAAGCGAAGTTGTACGGCGAATCGGAAGGCTTGGACGCATTGCGCCGGAAGTGCTGGAAAAAACAGCGGAAAGCCTGCGGGAAAAAGCGCGGCATATAGGCAAAACTTCTACTTCCGAACTTGACGGCATGGGAGCGCTTGCGGCAATTCTTAAACATACAGATATTTCATTTGGAGACAAGCTGCTTTCTGAACTTGCCGAAACAGACGCCGATTTAAGCAAAAATATAAAGGAACGGCTTTACACTCTTGAAGATGTAATTAAAGCTGAAGATAAACCGCTTCAGGAAAAATTACGCGAAATGTCCATACACGACATAGCGCTTTTAACAAGGGGAAGGCCGGCCGAATTTACAGAAAAAATTCTTTCAAATATATCTGCAAACCGCCGCGCCGAAGTCCGCGCCGAAGACGAATATATGGGGCCTGTTCTCAAAAAGGACGCCGAAGCCGCAATAAAAGAATTTATGGAGTGGTTTAGAAAAGCGCGTGAAGAAGGCAGTATTTTAATGCTTGGAGACGAATTGGTAGAATGAGGCTGAGTTGTACCCATACTCATACCTGTTTTTGTGACGGCAAAGGTTCCATCGGCGATTTTTGCGCGGCTGCGGTTCAAAAAGGGTTTACTTCGCTTGGATTTAGCGCCCATGCCCCACTGCCAAAAGAATTAGGCATAAAAAGCGACTGGCATCTTAGCCACGAAAACTGCGCCCTTTACATTGAACAAACGCTTGAAGCAAAAGAAAAATGGCGCGGCAGACTGGAAGTTTATCTTGGTATGGAAATAGACTATATCGACGGATACATGAGCCCTGCGGACAGTTTTTTCAGGAATTTGGCGCTCGATTACAGCATAGGCTCTGTACACTGCGTTATTCCGGCAGGCAAAAGCATTGACTGGGCGCGCGAGTTTGGAGAGGCGTTTCTGTGCGTTGACGGCAGCGCTGAAGATTACCGCCTGCTTTTGGAAAAAGGGTTTGGCGGCGATAAACGCGCCCTTACAGACGCATACTACGACTCTTTAAGCGCCATGTGCCGCGCAGGCGGCTTTGATGTGCTTGGACACGCCGATTTAGTCGTAAAAAACAACCGGTCATACATTTATGATGAACATTATTCAAAGCGCGTTGAAGACTTTGCCGCAGAGCTAAAACAAAACGGCGCTATAGCCGAGCTTAACACAGGCGGAGTTATACGCGGCAAAACAAAAGCTTTTTATCCGGCGCCAAAGTTCTTAAAAACGCTTTTTCTAAACAAAATTAACATAACCGTTAATGCAGACGCGCATTGTCCGGAGCATTTAGGCGGCTGTTACGAAGCGGCGTTTGCCGCTCTGCGCGAGGCAGGCTATACAGAACATTTTATTTTGCATAAGGGCATCTGGCAGGCAGAGGCGCTGTAGACTTTATTAACCGCAGGCTTTATTAACTGCAAAACACGCGGTAATTCATCTCCGGAAATATGTTGTTTGTAAGTTCAAGTTCCGTTAAAAGACGGGTTGAGATATGGTTGCTGCCCAGCGCTTCGTAAAATGTGGTAAAGTTACGAATATGAGTTTCCAGCCTGTTTTTTGCATAATTAGACCATTCGCGCGTTAAATAATGCTCTCCTGTAGAAATTATTCGCGTCCAGTCCGAAGTCTGGGCAAGCAGTATTTCCCGCGCCGCCTGATTCAAAGCTCTTTCCTGAAGTTCATCTCCGCCGGATTTAAAGCGGTCTGCAAGAGAGGTCATTCTTTCTGAAGCGCGCAACAGGTGTCTGTAAATCCAGTCATTTGATGAATCAAGATAACTTTCGCCATAACCGTTGTAGCCCTGCGATGAAAATGAAGGATTTATCGTTTGGAATTCAAGTATGTCAAGATTTTCGAGGTATTCAGAAGGGGTAAGAAATTTAACTTCATTGCTTTTTGCGGCGTTTCTAAAGAGTTCATCAAGAAAATGCATCCCTTCGTACCAAAATCTGCCAAAGAATCCGGCGTTGTAAGCGCAAATGCTTACAGGCGGTTTTTTTATAATTGTTTCGGCGTTTTCCAGCGCGGAAATTCTGTTGCGCAAAAATTGCCGCGCTTTATCCCGCGCCGCCTCTTCGCCGCGGACAGGGTTGTATATCTCCTTTCCAAAACCGTCTTTTCCTGTTGTTCTGTATTTATAACCTGTTGGAGAGCGAAGCCCATTTGAAGAAATAAAAAACGATACTGCGCCGGCGGGCAGCTCAAAACCGGCATCATCAAAATATGAACGAAACGCGCTGTTCGTATAATTTCCGGTAATATTCATAATTTCGTCTATCGCAAAAAAATCGCGCGTTAAACAGATTAACTCTTCGCCGGTCTTGACAGGATAAAATGAACCCAAAAGAGGCGCGGGTTCTGCAAGCAGCGTTGCGTGCGTGTCGACAATAGTCCATGCAAAACGGTGTTTGCGCAAAAGCGTGTCCAGCCCTTTGTAAAAGCCCAATTCCGGCAGCCAAAACCCTTCCGGCAGGTTGCGGAAAAAACGCCTTTCCGACCTTCGCGCGGTTTCTACCTGGGCGTTTGCTATGGCGGGAAACGCCGAATAAAACGGCAAAAAGATATTTGTAGCCGTGCCGCCCAAAAATTCGATATAGCCGCGCCTGGAAAAATCTAAAAGCGAACGCAGCAAATTCATTTGGTATCGTGAACAAAATCTGTCGCGTTTTTTTATTGCCTCGTTATGGTAAAAAGCGGCAAGCTCAAACGCCGCGCCGTCATTTTTAAGCCGCGCCATTTCTGCTTCTCCAAACGCGATTCTGTTGTCAACGTAATTTAGATAGCGTTTGCTAACAAGACCGTCGGTTAAAAGCTGGCATAGTATAGGCGGAAGCACAAGCGCAAAACGAAAATGAATATGCTCCGCTTCAAGCCTTTCGCAAAGTTCAAGCAGCGGCAAAAGTGTATCTTCTATCGATTCAAAAAGAGGCATCTCCTGAAAGGTAAATTGAGTTCCCGTTTCGCGTATAAATGGAGTATCAGCATTTAGTACAAGACATATTACTTTCTGCATGAGCGATATTTAACTGGCGCTTGATTTTTCGTTTAATGCGCGGCGTACAGCGCGAAATATGTTTTCGTAGCCCGTACAACGGCAAAGATGACCGGAAAGCAGCGTTCTAAGTTCATCATCGCTGTAATTTCTACCGCTGTTTAAAATTTCTGTGGTACTCATTAAAAAACCCGGCGTACAAAAACCACACTGAATTGCCCCTTCTTCAACAAAGGCGCGCTGAACAGGCGAAAGTTCGCCGTTTTGACCGGTAAGCCCTTCTGTGGTTACAATGTTTTTTCCATCTGCCCAAATTGCAAGATATATGCAGGAGTTTACCGCCTCGTCATTGACCAAAACCGCGCAGGCGCCACATTCGCCTACGCCGCAGCCCTGTTTTACGCTGGTAAGGCGCAGCTCGTCACGTAAAAGGTCGGCCAGCGAAAGCCGTACATCGACAGAAAGCTCCACGCTTATTCCATTAATAGCACATTTTATTAGCTTTCGCTGCGCGATCATAAAACGCTCCGTTTTTTAATTATTTTTTTATCTAAACCGATAAACCGATTTTATAACACTAACAAAAAGCGCTTTCTTTGTCAATGCGCCGGAATCGCCGCATTTGCAAGCGGGCAGTGATAATGTACAGGGCAGTTGACGTTAAAAATGTTATATGCAATAATCGATGTTGCCTTAGGGCCCATAGCTCAGTTGGTTAGAGCTGCGGACTCATAATCCGTAGGTCCCTGGTTCAAGTCCAGGTGGGCCCAATTCCACAAATTTTTACGGCAGCAAAGGGATAATTTTGAACGAAAGATTAAGTTCCGCGTTAAAGCGTTATCAAGAGGTTTCAACGCTTATAGAAGATGCTGATTTAGTAAAAAATCAGCAAAAATACCGCGAAACGATGAAAGAATACGCGCATTTAAGTACAATTTGGGAATCGCAGAACAATATAGAATCTCTTGCTTCGCAAATGAACAGCGCCCGCCTCCTTTTGCAAACCGAAAAAGATGCCGGAATGCGTGAGCTTGCAAGGGAAGAACTCGCCTCCCTTGAATCGCAGCACGAAGCGGCGCTTGAAGAACAAAAATTGCTTTTAATTCCACGCGACCCGCTTGACGACAAAAACATCATCATGGAAATTCGCGCCGGCACAGGCGGGGAAGAAGCGGCGCTTTTTGTTGCCGACCTTTACCGTATGTATGCGCGTTTTGCGGAAACAAAAAACTGGAAATTTGAAATTATAAATACCAACGAAACTGAACTTGGCGGTTATAAAGAAATCGTTTTTTCAATAGCGGGAAGTAATGTTTACGAAAACCTGCGCTATGAATCCGGCGCGCACCGTGTTCAGCGTGTGCCGGAAACAGAAAGTTCAGGGCGTATTCATACATCGGCGGTAACGGTTGCCGTATTGCCGGAAGCCGAAGAAACCGAAGTTGAAATTCGCCAGGAAGACCTGCGCGTGGACGTTATGCGCGCGGGCGGGCCTGGAGGCCAGTGTGTAAACACAACAGACAGCGCGGTAAGGCTTACGCATTTACCGACCGGCCTTGTTGTTATTCAGCAGGACGAAAAAAGTCAAATTAAAAACAAAGCAAAGGCTATGCGGGTATTGCGCGCCAGGCTTTTTGAGCTTGAAGAGTCGCGAAAAAACGCCGAACGCAGCGAAGCGCGAAAGAGCCAGGTAGGCTCCGGAGACAGGTCTGAACGGATACGTACATACAACTTCCCTCAAAACCGTCTTACAGACCACAGAATAAATCTTACGCTGTACAAACTCGATTTAATTATGCAGGGCGAACTTGGCGAACTTTTTGACGCTTTAAAACTTTCCGCAAGAGAAGAGTTTTTATCCGCCTGATAATAAAAATTTGAAGCGCCATGCAGCGCTGCGCCATAATAAAGATATGCGTTTTATTAAACAAATTTCTATTAAGATGCGCGAAATAATATTTCCGGCGGATTGCGCACTGTGCGGCAGAACGCTTTTAACATCAAAAGAAGCTGCCTGCGGGCTTTGCGAAGAATGTTCAAAAAAGTTTCCGGTTGAAGGCGGAGAGCGTTGTTCACGCTGCGGAAAACCGTTAATTTCTGAAACAGGCATTTGTATTAACTGCAAAAAAAATCCGGAATGGGATTTCGATTCCGCAGCTGTAATTTATCCGTATCTGGGCAGATACCGCGAGCTTTTAATGGCGTACAAGTTTGAAAAACATAAGCCGCTTGCCTGTTTCCTTGCCGAAAAACTTTTGCAGGCGGAACGTTTGCTTTGTAATGAAGCCAAAGATGCCGTCTGGGTGCCTGTTCCTCCAAGAGCGGGTAAACTTAAACATTCTTTTTGGGACCAGGTGGAAGTAATAGCGCAAAGGCTGGAAGAAGCCGGTACAAAAGTAAAAAGATGCCTTAAACGGCTGCCTTCCCGCGCGCAAAAAGAGCTTGGGCTTTTAGAGCGAAGAAAAAACCTGCAGGGAAAAATAATTGTAACAAAAGCGCCGCCAAAACGAATTATTCTTTTTGACGATGTTTTTACAACAGGTTCAACTCTTTCTGTATGCGCCAATGCGCTTAAGGCGGCCGGCGCGGAAAAAATTTTTGGTATTTGTTTGTTTTACGATTAAACCGCTTGTTTAAGCGCATATAAATTTATGCCGATAAATCACTATGAAATTTGTTTTGCCGCTGGATTTTGTGTTATGCGCCGCAATTTTTTTTTCGTCATGTACATTTAATTATAACGAAGCACCCGTAACCTCCAGCGATTTTCCAGAAATAACAATGGAAAACATTGTATATACACGTGTGCGCGATGGAAAAATTATGGCGCGTATGCAGGCGGAATCCGGTGAACGCTTTGAAATAAAACATATAATGAATTTAAAAAACTATAAATTTGAGCAGTTTGATACAAACACGGAAGAGCCGGATGCGGAAGGTTCCGGCGGGAACGCTTCTGTAGAAATTAATACAAACAATGTACGGATGAGCCAGGGCGTTAAAATAAAAGTTGATACAGAAGATTTTGAAATGGAAACCATGCGTCTTGAATGGGACGATAAAGCGCATATTTTACGCGGCGGTGAAGATAGTCCCGTTCAATTACGAAGGGGCGATGGCAGCGAAATAAACGGCGACAGCTTCCATGCGGACATTCGCAGCAGAAGCTGGGTGTTTGGTTCAAATGTCCGCGGCGTGTATTTTAGTGAAGAAGAAACTGAAACAGGCAAGGAAAGCGCCGCTTCGCAGGGGGCAAAACCCGCAGAGGGAATAAACGCCGAAACCAAACCAGCACAGGATGCGAATCAAAAACCTGCGCAGGAAACAAACACAACACCTGCACATGAAATAAATCAAACTCCAGCTCAGGAGGCAAGCGCAGCGCCCGCGCAGGAAACAAACGCAAAACCAGCGCAAGAAATAAATACCGAAGCCAAACCAGCGCAAGAGGCAGGTCAAAGCCCCGCGCCATAAGCAAGCCAAAAATCAAATGACGAAAATTCAAACGAAAAAGGCATCAATAAATAAATCCGGTAATTTAAACTCATTTGACTTGTACAGATGGCGTAAAACCCACGAAACTGAAAAAACAGCCGGCGAAATTTTTTTACGCGAACACGAAAAATTTTGTGTAAGCGCCTGCGCGCGCTTTAAAACTTTAAATTTTATTAATGACCATGCATGGATTTTAGCGGCAAATGATTTACGCGCGCAGGCTATGCTGCTCCACAGCAGGCAGACTGTTTTTCCGGTTTTTAATGGAGATTCACAGTTAAAACTGCCCGTTCATCTTTACCGCGCGCTCTCAAATATTAAAATTCATGCTTTACACGGGCTTGCCTCCGATGTGGACACGCTGCTTAAAATACTTTTAAAGCTTAACTACAGCAGTTTTGAAACAATGGAATACTATCTTATGACACTTGATTTGGAAAGTGAACTGCCCTGTTTACGCGCTCCGCCAAAAGATTTGGTTCTGCGCCGTCCGCGTAAAAACGATATTGAAAAACTCCTGCCTTTACAAACAGCCTATGAACGGGAAGAAGTGCTGCCCCCCGGCGGTATTTTGGACCCGGCCTCAAGCCGCTTTAACATAGAAAAAATTGTAATGCACGAAGAAGCGCTTATAGCCGAATACAAAGGCGCTGTCGCCGGAAAAATAAACACAAACGATACAGCATACTCTCATTGTCAAATAGGCGGAGTTTATGTTATGCCTGAATTTCGCGGACAGGGCATAGCAAACAGCATGACAGGCACTTTTATTCGTCTGCTACGCGCCAAAAAATTTGGCATAACGCTGTATGTAAGAAAAACAAATAAATCCGCACTGCGGGCATACCGTAATGCGGGATTTAAAATTGAAGCGGACTATAAAATTATTTATATGTAAGTTTTGAAGATAACCCGTTAACCTGAAAATTTTCCAAAATTTATAAGGGCAACGCCGGCGCATACAAGCAGTATTCCTATCCACGAAAAAAACGGAATATGCTCTTTAAAAACAAACATACTTGCAAGGCTTACAAGGACATTTCCTACTCCAACTGCTATTGGATAATAATAGCTTAAATCAAAACGCTTCATTACAAAAAGCGAAATTATAAAACTAACGCCATAAAGAGCGCAGCCTATAATAAGATGCGCTCCTATATTTAAATTTAATACAGGATTTGTCCATGATACAGAAAGGTATTTTGAACCTTGTTTTAAAAACATAAGCCCCGTAAGAGAAATTAAAAGATAAGCAGCAAATAAAAAATAACTCATTATTTTAGAAATCTTCAAATATAACTTCCGTTTATAAATTCCGTTCCGGCGGCGTCCGGTTTAGCGCCTGCGGTACATTTGCAGCGCTGCGCCGGATATTTTAAAACGCATTTTACAATCATTTGCCCTGCTCTTTTTTGCGCTTTTCTTCGTATTCTTTTACAAGTGTGTCTGATATGCTCTGCGGCACCTTGCCGTATTTTTCAAACTCCATTGTAAATTCAGCCTTGCCCTGGGTCATGCCGCGCAGCGCCGTTGAATATCCAAACATTTCGGAAAGCGGAACTTCCGCCTCTACACGGCTAAACGCCCCGTCTTCTGTAGAAGCGTTTATAATGCCGCGCCGCTGATTCAAACTTGCAAAAACATTTCCCTGGAATTCGGTGGGGCCTTCAACCGAAACCTTCATAATCGGCTCCAAAATGCATGGCTTTGCTTTTAAATATCCATCGCGGAACGCGCCAATGGCCGCCTGCTGGAACGCTATGTCCGATGAGTCTACAGGGTGCGACTGCCCGTCGTTTATAAGGCAGCGTATGTTTACAATGGGAAAGCCAATTAAACTGCCCTTTTGAATCGCCTGCTTAAAGCCCTTGTCGCAGCTTGGAATAAATTCAACAGGAATAGAGCCGCCCTTAATCTGGTCTACAAATTCATAATCGCCGTCTGCAAAAGGCTCCATATAGCCTGCAACACGCCCGTATTGCCCCGCGCCGCCTGTCTGTTTCTTGTGCGTGTAATTAAAGTCCGCACGCTGTGTAATGGTTTCGCGGTAAGCAACCTGCGGCCTGCCTGTTTCAACCTCGCACTTATATTCACGCTTCATTCTTTCTATATAAACTTCAAGATGAAGCTCTCCCATGCCTTTTATAATCGTTTGATTCGATTCAGGGTCAACATAGGTTTGAAAAGTGGGGTCTTCTTTGGTAAAACGTCCCAGCGCTTTTGCCATCTGGTCGGCGGATTTTTTGTCTTTTGGCGTAATTGCAAGACTTATTACAGGCTCGGGCACAAACATCGAAGTCATTGCGTAATTAAGGCCGCCGCCGCAGAAAGTGTCGCCGGAAGCGCAGTCTACGCCAAAAAGCGCCACAATGTCTCCTGGCGAACCTTCGTTTATATCTTCCATGCTGTTCGAGTGCATACGCACAAGCCGCCCTACTTTAAAACGTTTCCGCGCCCTTGTGTTGATAAGCTCATCACCTTTTTTAAGCGCTCCCTGATATACGCGGACGTATGTTAGCTGGCCATACTGCCCGTCTTCAAGTTTAAAACCAAGCGCAACCGTCGGTTTTTTTTCTTCGGCTACAAGCTCTATGCTTTCTTCGTTTTTATCGATGTCAAGAGCAAAATTCTTAACCTCTGTTGGATTGGGCAGGTAGTTTGCAACCCCGTCAAGCAGACACTGAATACCCTTGTTTTTGTATGCGCTTCCCATCATAACAGGCACGAATTTTTCTTCCAGCGTACCTTTTCGGATAGCATTGTGAACCATTTCGCATGGGATTTCTTCTCCGCCAAGAAATTTTTCGGCAAGTTCATCATCAAAAAGAGATACGGCGTCTATGAGTTCTTCACGGTACTTGGCGGCATCTTCTTTTAAATGAGCGGGAATTTCGGCGTAACGTATAGTTTCGCCGGAATCTCCGTCAAAATAAACCGCCTTCATTGTAATTAAATCGACCATACCTTCCATTTTATCTTCAAGTCCAATCGGAATTTGAATGAATACCGCGTTAAGGCCGAGTTTTTCGCGCAGCTGGTTTTTAACTTTGAAGGGATTTGCGCCGGTTCTGTCGCATTTGTTTATAAAAGCAATACGCGGAACATGATAGCGCTTAAGCTGGCGGTCAACAGTTATAGACTGGCTCTGTACGCCGCCAACCGCGCAAAGCACGAGAATTGCCCCGTCCAGCACACGCAGACTCCGCTCAACTTCGATAGTAAAATCGACGTGTCCAGGGGTATCAATCAAATTTATTGTTATTTCTTTCCATGTAACCTGTGTTGCGGCACTCTGAATTGTAATGCCGCGTTCTTTTTCCAGTTCCATATGGTCCATAGTCGCGCCTACGCCGTCCTTACCGCGGACTTCGTGAATTGCGTGAATTTTATCACAATAAAACAGGATGCGTTCGCTTAATGTGGTTTTACCGGAATCAATATGAGCGCTTATTCCTATGTTCCGCATCTTTGTAATATCGAAGTTCATGCCGTTTAGTTCTCCTTGCATTTTTTGACGAAATTAATAATTACGATATATTCGCGGATTTTTTTACAAAATGCAAGAGCGCGAATTGAGCAATCAAAAATTCCAAAATTAAAAATCTTTGCGGCTGTACAACTATTGACATTTTTTGCTAAAGTAGTGTATATTCATTAAAAGTGTGTTAAAATAATAAAAAGTTTAGCTGGCGGACGGCGATTTGCCGTAAAAGCAGAAGTTTCAAGTTTTTAGACGGATTTTTTACAGAAAAACGTTATGGGGAATTAGTTAAGCGCTTTTTCGGGCGCGTACTGGTATTGGATTGAAATTAAATTTTGCTTTTTAAGGAGGTTTTGCAGTGAATAACGAGCAAGCAATGACTGATTATGAACAAGACGGCCTGGACACAGGCGCAGGGTCCAAAGCGCCTGCAGGCGCTTCTGACGCAGACAACAGAAGTACTATATCCTGTGAACAGCATATAGCGAATGAGTTTTCTGAATATAACGGGGAAGAGGCCGTTCAACCGGACGCTGCGGCGGATGGCGCCGTTGATGCGGAAGGCGAAATGGAGCTGCCGGTAGCGGAAGACCCCGGTGTGATACGTCTTTTGGAATACGGGCGTGAGCGTAAAACGGTTTCTTACGATGAGCTTTCTGAGTTTTTACCTGAACATATAGCCAATACAGATAAAATTGAGATTGTTTTGGCACTGCTGGAACAAAATAATATAGCGCTGGTGGAAGAAGAAGCGCCGCCGGATGAGGTTGACCCCGGCGAAGGCAAAAAAAATTCCGGCAAAAAACACGTTATTTCCGCCGACAAAGAGGCCTCTGTTGACGACCCTGTAAGGCTTTATCTTAGGGAAATAGGGCGGGAAAATCTTCTTACCGCCGAACAAGAAATAGAACTTTCCAAAAAAATGGAGTGCGGCGAAAACATAATTAAGGCTGTAATACGCGAATCCGGCATTGCGATAACCGAATTTTACATGATAATGCAGCGCTCGAAGCGCGACCCTAAAGAGGTGGTGGCCTCTAAAAAAGAAGTTTCGGATTATATGTCGGAACGCCGTAGGCTCATGCAGTTTTACCGCGAACCGCTAAAACTTATGGGCGCTGACCTTAAAAGTTATATTGATTTAAAACGAAAGCTTATTGCCAAAGGGGTAAACTTTCTTGAAGACCGTGAATTAAAAAATATTCGCGCGCGTATTTTTTCGGCTATTTCCGGAGCGGATATACATCCCGAAGAGATTTTGAGTTTTTCGGACAAGTTTGTTAAAGCTGCGCAAAAAATTAAATATATAAAGCGCGACAAAGAAAGGCTCGAAAAACGGCTTGGCGTATCAAACAAGCAGGAACTTTCCGGGCTTGGCAGGGCGCTTACAATAAAAGAAGAACGCGAACGCTACGAAGCTGAGCTTGGCATTCCTTCAGACGAAATAAAAGAGAAGATACATCAAATTCAGCAAAACAAGAAACGGCTGGAAAAAATCGAAGCGGATTTTGAATCTACCATTGAACAAATCGGGCAGATAGCAAAAGAAGTAAACGCCGGACGTGTTATGATGAAGAGCGCAAAAGACAGGCTTATAGCTGCAAATTTAAGGCTTGTGGTCTCTATTGCAAAAAAATATGCCAACCGCGGACTTCATTTTATTGACCTTGTACAGGAAGGGAATATTGGGCTTATAAAAGCCGTAGAAAAATTTGAATATAAAAAAGGATTTAAATTTTCCACCTATGCTACATGGTGGATACGGCAGGCAATAACACGTTCTATTTCCGACCAGGCGCGTACAATTCGCGTCCCTGTTCACATGATAGAACAGATAAACAAGGTTATTCGTGAATCGCGGCAGCTTTTACAGACATTGGGCAGGGAGCCTACCGACGAAGAAATTGCCGGTAAGCTTGGCTGGACGGCAACTCATGTAAAAACAGTTAAAAACGTTGCCCGCGAGCCTATTTCGCTTGAAGCGCCTGTCGGCGAAGAAGAAGATTCACAGCTTGGCGATTTTATAGAAGACGACCATGTTGAAAACCCGGCAAATAAAACGGCATTTACAATTTTACAAGAGCAGCTTTACAGCGTACTTGCAACGCTTCCAAAGCGTGAACAAGAGGTGCTTAAAATGCGCTTTGGACTTTCCGACGGTTTTTCGCTTACGCTTGAAGAAGTTGGTTTGTGTTTTAATGTAACCCGCGAGCGTATCCGTCAAATTGAGGCAAAGGCGCTGCGCAGGCTGCGGCACCCGAAAAGGGCGCGTAAACTAAAAGATTTTGTTGAGCATTAACTAAATATTTTTAAGCCGGACGTAAAATTGGCAAGGGGCTGTTTTACTACGATATTTCAGCTGTAAATGTATCCGCGCCGGATAAGATAGCGGGCAGTTTCTGTTCACAATTTACTGTTGAATCCATAAAACATGATTTTTTAGGAGTAAAAGCATGATGAATGAGATAAAAGAGCTGGAAAAAAGATTTGCCCGGCAGTTAAAAAATAATTTTTTCATCATAATAAAATATATTGCGCATTTTTTTAAATCTCTTGGCAGGCTGTTTATAAAACAGCGGTATACGGTAATTTTTATTCCTCATTCCGAAAAGAAATTTTTTAGTTTTAATATAAATCTGTTTACGGTATTGTGTTTTTTATGCGTCTTGTTTACCAGCGTTGGATTTATGTTTTTTTATTATGCGCCTTATAACAATAAAAAAAGTACATTGGCAGAAAAAGACATTTATCTGAATAAAGTTCAGGCTGATTATGATATAATGCTTGACGAAACAGACGCTTTTATTCAGGAAGCGGTGAATTTTGAAAACATTCTTTCAAAAACCTTTTCAATTTTTTCGGTAAATATAGAACATGACAATGATTATATTGCGCCCGACGAAGATTTAAAAAATTTTATTAGTGTAAAAAAAGAAAATGATGAAGTCCAGTTGAATAGAATTGAATATTTACATCATTTTTCGGAATACATGGAGGCTGCGGCAGAACCGATGCGTGAAATTGGGGCGCGAATGATTATTCCCATGGAATTCTCCAGAAACATTCCCAGTATATGGCCAATCAAAGACGGTATTGGCATTATAACTTCATATTTTGGTCCAAGAAGGCACCCTGTTACAGGAGTGCGTGATTTTCATGACGCTATAGATATAGCCGCAAGGCATGGCATTCCCATAATAGCTACCGCAGACGGTCAGGTAGTATTGGCCGGATATGACAGCAGAAACGGTAATAACATTGTAATCTGGCACAAATATGGATATTATACCCGTTATGCGCACATGAATTCCTATAATGTTCATTCTGGACAAATGGTAAGACAAGGGGAGGTTATAGGTTATGTTGGAAGCACAGGCTTATCCACAGGGCCTCATTTGCATTATCAGGTTCGTATGGGCTCTGCTGTAATGGATCCCTATTATTTTATCAATATGGCAAAAAAATAAAGTTACCATGAAAAATAATTATATATTCAGCCGTATTTTAGCGCTGTTTTATTGTTCAAGGACAGATTTTTGAATCTGCTCATCTGTGTTCCAACCTACAACGAAGCGGAAAATATAGCTCCTTTTATGGATGCAGTTTTCGCCGCCGCACCGCCTGACGCGCATATTCTTGTAATTGACGATAACTCTCCGGACGGCACCGCCGGTATCGTAAAAGCCATGCAGGAAAAATACGGCGAAAGACTGCGCCTGCTGGAGCGTCCCGGAAAACAGGGCGGCGCGTCCGCTTTTTTGCAAGGCTTCGGCTGGGGAATAAAAAACAACTACGACGCGATGCTTGCGATGGACGCCGATTTTTCGCATGATCCAAAATACATTCCGCAAATAGCGGAAAAAGCCGCCGTTTTTGATGTGGTTATAGGCTCGCGGATGGTTAGAGGCGGAGGCATAGAAAACCGTTCATTTTTGCGAAACGCAATTTCAGGCGGAGCGTCATTATATTGCCGGCTCTTTTTGGGAAGCAAAATTAAAGACTGGACGGGCGGTTTCAATTTATGGTCAAAAACCGCGCTAGAAAAAATTGATATATCGAGCGTTTTTACACGGGGTTATTCGTTTCAACTGGAGATGAAATACAAGGCGCTGCGCGCAAAATGCAGTGTAACTGAAATACCTATAATTTTTCCAGACAGAAAGGCAGGTTATTCAAAAATGAGCGCATCGTATTTTGGAAAAGCGCTTGCCGATGTTTGGCGGATTAAATTTGCGTGTATAAAAAACAAAACTGTAAAACAAATTTTGAAATTTGCCGTTACAGGCGGGCTTGGAACGCTCACAAATCTTGCGCTGTTTTTTTTATTTGCCGACATGGCAAAGCTAAACGCGATAGCGGTAAGCGCGGGATGTTTTATAATTGCCGGAGCGCAAAATTATATGATTCATCATAAATGGTCGTTTATCGAAAACACCGGCGGCACAAAACCTTCATTCAGGAAATGGCTTGTGTTTATGGCTTCATCTCTCGTGGGGCTTGCCGTGAATATAGGCGTACTCAACTTTATGCTTGCTTCATTTGTGCTGCCTTTCAAAGTTATAGCTCAAGGGTGCGGGATTCTTTGCGGCATGATGATCAATTTTATTGCAGCTAAATTCGTTGTATTCAGGAAAAAATCATGAATAAAATATTTGACAAAAAAGTTTGCGCGGCGCTTTTTTTGATTGCGCTTGCCGTTGTGCTTTTTTTGAATTGATTGTTTTAGGTTTCTGTTTTGGCGAGGCATTTTTTAAGGATTGACAAAATTAAAAAGCCTTTGTGTAATTGTAATTAACAATGAATATATTTGATATTATAGGCCCTGTGATGATAGGCCCTTCATCATCACATACAGCAGGGGCGGCAAGAATAGGACGGGTAAGCGCTAAAATTTTAGGCGAAACGGTTAAAACCGCAAAAATCGCCCTTTCGGGTTCTTTTGCCGAAACCGGCGAGGGGCATGGCACAGACAAGGCGATAATTGCCGGATTGCTGGGTATGACTCCGGATGATGAACGTATTCCAAACAGTTTTGATTTTGCAAAAAAAGCCGGGCTTGAGTTTAAATTTGAAAAGGTATCAATACCGCGTTCACACCCAAACACAGCGCTGCTTAATTTGGAAGGCGAAAAAGGAAAGTCTTGCACGGTGCAGGGGGCCTCAATTGGCGGGGGCAACATAATAATTACGGCGGTAAACGGCATGGAAACCTCTTTTTCCGGCAGTGAAGATACCTTAATTATAGCGCACGAAGATATGCCTGGGCTTATAGCATCGGTAACTTCAATTCTAAACGATTTTCGCATTAACATAGGCAATTTCAGACTGAACAGAACCCGTAAAGGCTCTCTTGCGGTTATGATAGTGGAAATTGACGGCACAATGAACGATGACGCGCTTTTGATACTTAAAAAACTGCCTCATATATCAAGCGTTGTTTATTTAAAAGCAATAGTATAAATCCGGAGAAAACATGGAACTTTTAGAATACAACTCTATAGGAGCTTTGGTAAAAACAGCGGAAGCTGAATCAATTTCACTTTCAAAACTAATTTTGCGCGACCAGGCGGCGGCGCTGGAAAAGAGCGAAGACGAACTTTTTGCGCAAATGACGCGGTATTACGGTATAATGCGCGAATCGGCAGAAAAAGGAATGGCAAAAGAATTACGTTCTTCAAGCGGGCTTTCTGGCGGCGGCGGCTGGCTGCTCTTGCGTCATGCCGGCGGCAATCCAATTTCAGGCTCGTTTTGCGCAAAGGCGCTCGCCCGCGCAGTGGCAATCGCCGAATATAACGCCTCCATGGGCAAAATTGTAGCCGCTCCCACTGCCGGTTCATGCGGCATCCTGCCTGCCGCCGTTATAACAATGCAGGAAGAACGCGGCATAGACGATGAAGCTGCAGTGCTGTCGCTTTGGACGGCAGGCGGATTCGGAATGGTAATAGCGCGGCAGGCAAGCATTTCCGGCGCTGAAGGCGGGTGTCAGGCCGAATGTGGCAGCGCGGCGGCAATTGCCGCCGCCGCATTAACCGAACTTTCGGGCGGCGTTCCGGCGCAATGCGCGCAGGCGGCGGCGCTTGCCATAACCAATTCGCTTGGTCTTGTCTGTGACCCTATTGGCGGACTTGTAGAAGTGCCGTGTGTTGCCAGAAACGCCGGCGGCATTATGAACGCGATAGGCGCGGCAGAACTTGCTGTAGCCGGTTTTTCTCTTCCAATACCAATAGATGAAGTAATTGACACGATGCGTGATGTAGGAGCGGCAATTCCAGGCTCTCTTCGTGAAACAGCCGCCGGCGGACTTGCCGTAACACCCACCGCCTGCGCCCTTTGTTCAAACCACAGATAAAGCTGCTTGCGGCCTTATCTGTGGCAATTCAAGGAGAAACATAGTTTTCCGTTTATATGAACAGAAAACCCAAACTATATCCCCCCCCCCCCCAAAAAAAAAGTACAAATAGAAAAGGGGTTATATTTTTGGAGGAGGAGATAAAGTCTACCTCTTTGGCACGGCCGATACTTTAGTAAAAAAACCAAAGTAACTTGTATCGATTATATCGATATCTTTTCCTTTAACCGCGCTCAAGAAATCCTCGTAGCCCATTGTTATCAAGCCAAGTATAACACTATATGAGGCTATAGGTTTACTTTCGGCATTTATCTTTGCCGAAGTATAAGCGCCAAGCGGCGTTCTTATACCATTTACAGTTGAATAAGTAGCACAACTGCCGAACACCAGACCTGTTAGAACGACTAACAGAACAACTAATTTTTTTGTCATTTTACTCTCCTTCTGCCGAATGACAAACGGCATTTAAGTATTTACCGCAACATACATTGCAGTAGTTTCTCCACCAAAAGGTGGTAAAAACCCAAAGCGCTATAAGCAAGTAGAACTAACCTGCAGCTAGCAATCACTTGTTTACAGTATCCCGTCCCCCCGAATAACTAACTATAAGCAAGTATATATTACTTACAGCTAGTTGTAAAGAGGCAGCTAAGGGTTCATTTTTGTAAATTAGAACAGGGGCATGATGACTGCCGAAACAGAGAAACTACGCAGAACGTTTTCAAAAAATTTAAAAAAATACCGTGCGCTGGCCGGGTTTTCACAGGAAAGGCTTGCAGAAGCGGCCGGGATTTCTGATCAAACGGTAAATGACATAGAAGGCTGCCGGAAATGGGTAAGCGACAAGACGCTGATAAAGCTCTCTATTGCACTTGGCATTGAGGCATATCAGCTTCTTATCCCTTTAGCTGAGTCAGAAAAAAATTATCCTGTTCTGCTGGAACAGGATATTCTTCATGATTTGCGTGATTCTATAAAAGCGGATTTAGACCGCAGGTTTGAAGACGTGCTTACTACAAAAAAGCAGGACGCTGTTACCAGCGGTAATGCGTAAAAGCCTTGTTTGCCTCGGCCATTTTATGCGTATCTTCTTTTTTCTTGAAAGCTGTACCTGTAGAATTAAAGGCATCGAGAAATTCAGAAGCAAGTCTGTCGTCCATACCATGCCCGTTACGTGAACGCGCCGCATTGATTATCCAGCGCATACCAAGCGCTTCCCGCCGTGCTTCCCGAATCTCCACAGGCACCTGATAGGTTGCGCCGCCAACGCGCCTTGATTTTACCTCTACCACAGGTTTTACGTTCTCAATAGCCTTTATGAACACTTCAAGCGGTTCTTTGTCGCTTTTAGTCTTAATCTGTTCAAGAGCGCCGTGTACAAGCCGCATAGCAGTTGCCCGTTTGCCCTGCCACATCATGCGGTTTACAAATTTAGAAACAAGCTTGCTGTTGTATTTAGTGTCAGGAAGTATTCCTCTGTCGATAGATTTCTTTTTGCGTCCCATTTGCTACCTACGCCTTTGGCCGTTTTGCGCCATATTTAGAACGTCCGCGTTTGCGGTCGGCAACTCCAAGTGTATCTTTAGCACCTCTAATAATATGATAACGCACACCAGGAAGGTCTTTAACACGCCCGCCGCGAACAAGCACCACTGAGTGCTCCTGCAGATTGTGCCCGATACCCGGGATATAAGCGGTAACCTCTGTTCCATGCGAAAGCCTGACACGCGCTACTTTTCTTAACGCTGAATTTGGCTTTTTGGGCGTAACGGTCATTACACGGGTGCAAACACCACGCTTTTGCGGACAGGAATGTAACGCAGGCGACTTTGTCTTTGAAGTAACCTGCTGCCTGCCAAAACGAACCAGTTGATTAATAGTTGGCATATATGCGCTAAAAACTCCTAAATAATTTTAGTATCAGTCTAACAGATTTCGCAAAAAAGCGTCAAGGCGTCTGTACATTTTTTATGGCGGCGGGAAGTATCCGCAATCATCGCGCCCGGAACGTTCCAGCAAATGAACTTCCGCCGAAATAGGTAAAAACGCCCGTCCAAAATCCGTAGAAAGAGATGATTTAAATTTAAATGAATAAGTACCTGAAGGAGTAGTAACAAGACTGCGAATAACCGGCGCAATTCCTTCAGGTTGATACAAACGTGTTATGGTTCCGCCTGTTTTTTCACAAAGATATTGAATCGAATCGCCTGCGCTGTTTTTTCCTACAAGTATACAATCAAAAACGATGTTATTGTTGGCAAGATACGCGGCAAGTTCAGAAAGCGCATATCTTTCAAACGCAAGTTCGCCCAGCTCGCCTGTACTTAAAAACACAACCGCGCGTTTTTTGGCATGAGGCAAAAGGTCTGTAGCAGCCAGTCTTAGTCCAAGGTCAAAACGCCATGCCACATTATACCTGTTCTGTCCGGCGGCTTCGGCCAGGCTTGATTGAATATTTGCGTCAAAACGCTCGCGCACAGGCTGCGCTCCAGCCGAAAAAATCGATACAATGCGCCCGCCGGTACCGTTAAGCGCCGTTTTAATATCCGCAAGCGCCGCCGCAAACTCTTGTTTAAATTCGGCCGCTTCCGGCGAACGCTCGATTAACACGGCAATATCAGTTTCCAATACCGCATTTCCAGCGCCCAAAAGCGTCAGTTCCGATACAGGGTATCCTTTTTCACTTAACATAAAATTACGCAGTTCAAGCCCAATTACAGGGTTTCGTTTTGAGTTTTGCACAGAAAGTTCCAGCGACACTTCCGGAAAATTATCGCTTACAATCCGTTCAATTTGTACAAAAAAACCGGATGCCACATCGCCTGTAGAGGCAAACACAGATATTTCGTTGGAAACAAAATTGGCGGCAAGTATAGCGCCATTTTTATCTATGGCCGCGCCAATGTAAAGAATTCTGGAATTACCGTCCGCTGTAATTTTACGCACAATGCCGGAGTTTGGGTCGGCAAGCAAAAGCCGGTTGCTATCCGCCACCAAAAGCGTGCCATCACTAAAAACCTCAAGGCTTTCCGGCGCGCTTAACCCTTCCTCAATTACGGCACCTAAAAAAGCACCGTCACCAGAAAACATATATATTTTTTTTTCAATGTTATCCGCCGCATATATAACTCCGTCTTTTGCGCTTATGCCTGTAATCGATTTAAAACCATTAAAAAAGCCGGACTGTTCTCCAAACGATGTAATAAAGTTGCCATCAGGGTCAAATTTGGAAATTCTACGGTTGCCAAATTCGGCAGCATATATATAGCCTTGTTCATCACAGGCAAGCGCGGCAGGGCCAATCAATTCACCCTGCGCAAAGCCTTTTTTGCCAATGTGAGCCAGCCAGTTGCCGTCCTTATCTAAAATGCTAATCCGGCCGCCGCGGAATTCAGAAACATAAAGCCTGCCGTCCAGACCTCTTGTAATATCGTATGGTCTGTCAAAACCGGTTATGGGGCCGCGACGCCTTGCTCTGACATATCCGTTTACATCGAGTCTTACAATCTCGTTACTGCCGTAACACACCGCCCAAACGGAGCCGTCATCGCAGGAAAGCAGTGAGGATGGCTGGCTGAACACCTGTTTATTATCGACGCGCCCCGGAAAAACACCGGTTTCCACATAGCGCGGCGAATCATTCATCATGGAAAAAAGCCCGCGCCGGTTGCGCACTACTTCAATTCTGCTGTTTATAATAACCGGTTCGGGTGAGCCGGGCGGATAAGCATCTACCGCTGCCTGCCACTGGTTTAGCGCAATCTCTTCCATTCCGGAACGGTAGTAGGCTTTGCCAATCCAATCAAGAATAAGGCCGTCTCCAGGTTTATATGAAAGCGCCTGCTCCAGAGCCAATATTGCTTCGTTGTAAGAATATCGGTTGTAAGCTTCAAGTCCAATTCTAAAAGACTCCGCAGCATGAAGCGCGTTTATATCAGTGCCAAGCGCCGAGCCTTGCTGTGCAAAAACAGGCGCGTTTAAAAACAACGCAAGTAACACCGCGGCAGTTTTTTGCATTAACGCTACCCTTAAACTGGTGAATCCTGAACGCTGCTTTTTGGCCTGGCTTTGGTTCCAAAATCGCGCTTCCCGCTGGAAATTAACGCGTCTAAGTCGAATTCGGCGGCAGCGCAGGGAGTGGTAATGCCCCAGTTTTCAAGCACCTGCGGATGAAGCTCGCCAAACACCCCTATCTCTTTACCTGAATGTAAAATTTGAGCGGCGCGTCCGGCAATAAAACGCTGGTCTTCCGATTCGGATACCGAATATTCACGGCCTAAATAGTAAAATATATTTTGAATCTGCGCCGCTATCGTATTAAAATTTGCCGCAGGTTCAGAATGAAGCATTCCGCAAAACTGCCGTGTCGCACAGCCTGAGTTTTTATGCGCGTCACGATAGGCTATTTTACCTATCTCAAAAATTTTGTGAGGATAAACCGCGTTTGCCGAAACCGATTCGCTTGCGCATAAACAGGCGATTATAGAATCGCGCAAATATTCATAATTTTCTGTCATTGGATTTGAAATACGGATAATTTTACTGCCGTTACCGCGCATTTTGTCTACAAGCCCGGCGCGTGAACCAAGATAGTTGTAAACCATTTCCTGAAATCCCAGGCCAACCAGTATCTCTTTTGCCTCTCTGCTTAAAAGCGTTATTCGTGTAAGCCGCCCTACGGTAAAATCGCGCGGATGTTCCGGTTTAAAAGAGGCAAGCGAGCGTCCTATCATTATATCTTCTACAACATCGGCGGCGTGTAAAAAGTCATTGCGAAACGCAGGAGGCCAAACTTTAACGCCTTCGCAAACTTCAGTTTCGCCGGATTCGGCATCGCGTATTTTCTCTGAATGGCAGCCCATTCGTAAAAGCGCATCTATTGACTCTTTTGCGCTTAATTTTTCGCCCAGGAATTTTTCGACTCTTGCCATAGAACAAAAAACCGGCGACTGAAAATAAAACGGGCTTGTCCAGTTTTTCCCAAACGGGGTTTCGTATTCATGACAAATCTCTATGGGCTCTATCTCGTAACCCTGGTCAAAAAGGTCGCAGGCCATTATAGAAGCAGAAAGAGTAACATCGTTTAGATTTGTTCCTGTAAGTTCGATAAAAAGCCCCTCATCTCCAACTTGAACCGCGCCTATGCCCGCTGAATTTATTATGGGCGGATAAGAAAGCACCTCGTTTTTTGAATCCACCAAAAGCGGGTGCAAAGGTTCATGCTCCAGAATAAAAGCGTATTCTTTGCCTTTTGGATGCTGTTTTAGTATTTCGCTCAGCGTAATCGGCACATCCCATTGCAAAGGAACAAATGATACTGAATCCGGCGCTACTGCGCGGTAGCGCACAGGCCATTTTATAAGAGCGGCGCGGTAAATTCCCATAGAAACCGTGCGGCGTTTACGCCCAAAGTTCCAGGCAAGCTTTTCCTGCGTCTGTATCATATCTCTAAGAGACTCGTCCGAAACAGAACGCCCATGCGCTACAAATCCGGCAATATACGGGCGCGCCTTTCTTACGCTTTCTTCTACAAAAATACGTTTTCGCGCTTCTTTCATATCTCCAGGAGTGGAAAAAAACGGGTAAAAACGGATTTTTTGGCTCTTATACGTTAGAATTTGCCGCGCTATTCCCGCTGTACTCCAAAGGTCAGGCCGGTTTGTGTCATTCAATTCGATTTTAAGAGTTCTCTCCGGCTCCGGCATTGATTTATCTGAATCTTCATCAAGTTCCGCCTTTGCGCAAGAAAGCGCCTCTTCCAGCGCGGAACGCAATTCCCAGCGAAATCCGGACAATGTACAGAAAAGTTCTTCGTTTACCTCTATCTTGGGCATGATTTTATCATAGCGCAAAACGCTGCGCCAGGCAATAGGTAAACTATTAGCGCAGCAATTCCTAATTAGAGAAACTGGTGAAGCGGCGCGGGTGGTGGAAACGCGCGAAGCCCAGGGTGGGGCGTGAGGTGGACGTGCGCTGCCGGCCTCTACCGGAAGCTGAAATCCGATGGACAATAGTTGCAGTATAGCTGCCGCCTGTGGCGGCAGCCGGCGAAACCGCAACGCGCAGGCCGCGGCTGGCGATAAGGCCGCGCGAAGCGTGGCCGCGGCTGGCGATAAGGCCGCGCGAAGCGCGGCCGCCTCCGGCAAAGCGCCAATGTTGCGCCCGAAAGGGCGTAGATGACTACGGTGGCACGCGCCGGCGCAGGATAAGGTGGCAATATCCGGCAAATGGAGGCGGGTTTTATCCCGCCGTCCGCGCCCCCGCGCGAAACCGCATTGCGGTTTCGCGGACTGTGTGCCCCACGGCCTGCCGCCACCGGCCCCCTGGCGCAAGCGCAACGCGCCAGGCATATCGAACCCCGCGGCCGCCTGCGGCGGCCGCGGGCAACATAAAAGGCAATAAAATCCACAAGATTTTATTGCCTTCCTATTTCTTATTCTTATTCTCTTCCTACTTCATCCCACCCCCACCTTCTCTCCAAACCGCAAAAATTCCCCTTGCATATTTTCGCTTTATGTATTATATTATAAATATGCGGC
>JAIRPU010000013.1 GCA_031256815.1 Spirochaetaceae bacterium | reverse complement strand
ACAGCAGGCACATTTGTTTTAATATTTTAACAGTCCCATAAAATATTATATTCCGGCAGGATAAACGCAATGGCATTTTAAGGTTTAATTTTGCGCTGAACTTGCTGTTTTATTAAGCTTGACATTTAAAAATTCATATAGTATTATGTATTCAAGAGGATTGCTACCGGATTTTATTTCCGGGCATAACCTAAACCAGCCAAAAGCCACTCATTGGGTTTATCCGAATTGGGCGTTTTGCTGGTTTAGGTTTTTTTTTGCTTGAATTTGACGGAGTATACAGGATGTATACAATGAAGAATATAAAAAAATATAACAACAATATAATTCTCGCGGAAGATTTTGGTCAGGAAGTTATTGTTTTAGGCAAAGGCATAGGGTTTCAGGCCGTGCAGGGAATGGATGTTGATATAAATCTTGTAGAAAAAATATTTATCCCGCAGGAAAGCGCTTCTATAGGACGCTTTGCCGATACTCTTTCCGGACTTTCTTACGAATATGTGCTGCTTGCCAGTAAAATTGTGGATTACGGTAAAGAGAAATTAAAAGTCAGATTAAATCCAAGCATTGTGGTGGCGCTTGCCGACCATTTTTCTGTTGTTTTACAGTATCCTGCCAAAATCAGCACACAAACCCCGCTTCAATTTGATATAAGATATATTTATCCGGACGAATTTCAAACGGGCATTGAAGCGCTCGAAATAATAAAGCGTGAACGCGATATAAACCTTCCGGAGGCAGAAGCGCTTAACATTGCGCTGCATTTTATTAACGCCGAATTTGAATCTTCCAATATGCCGGTAACTTTTAAAATTGTAACAATAACAGGAGATATTCTAAGAATTGTAGAGCAGTATTACAAAATAATTTTAGACAAAGAAACTCTTGTATTTATGCGCTTTATAAATCATGTGCGAAGCATGGTTATTGAATATGTTACCGCTCCCCAAAATGTAAAATCATCAAAGGCCGATGACGAGCTTTACAAGCTTGCCCTAAGCCGTCTTGAAGGCGTTGCCGAATGTTGCAGCCGTATTAGCGACCACCTTTATAAAAAATACGGACTTGAACTGCATAAAAACGATGCGGCGCTTCTTGCCATATACATTACAAAAATAATGGAAGGCATAGAAGACAGGGAGTTAAAATCATAAATGAAAGTTAAAAGCAGAGGCGCGCAAAAGGCGCAAAGGCAAAATTTAATGTTAAAAATTAATAATTATAGAGGAGCTATATATGCAAAAAAATTTCGCTAAAACAGCAGAAGGAATTCTCGCCGGCATAGGCGGGAAAGAAAATATCAGCAACGTTGTTCACTGCGCCACACGTCTGCGCTTTAATCTGCGCGACAACAAAAAGGCTAACGATGATGCGGTAAAGGGAACTGAGGGCGTTGTAAGCGTCGTTAAGGCAGGCGGGCTTTATCAGGTGGTTATAGGGAACGATGTTCACGAAGTTTATGTAGAACTTGAAAAACTCGGTGCCTCTACAGGCGGCGGCGGAGCGGAAGCCGGCGCAGAAAAACAGAGCATAGGCAATGCGCTTATCAGCGTAATTTCCGGTGTTTTTACCCCGATATTGCCGGCATTAATGGGAATAGGCATTATAAAAGGGCTTATTGCCACTCTGCAAATTTGTATTCCAGGCTGGGCTTCTTCAGGCGATGCCTCGTTTACCGTGCTTAATGCGGCGGGAGACGCGCTTATGTACTTCCTGCCGATTCTTGTAGCCTATACTTCGGCGCAGAAGTTCAAACTCGACCCGATTATAGGTATGGTGATAGGCTCAGCGCTTGTTTATCCGTCCATTGTAGAAATGTATCCTTTTGGCCCGTGGGGCGTTCATAAATTCCTCGGCGCGGATATTCTTGTTATGATGCGTTATTCAGGCACCGTACTTCCTTCGATTTTTGCGGTTTATGGCGCGGCGAAATTCTATCAATATTTGAGGAAGACGCTGCCTTCGGCAATAAAAAACTTTCTTGCGCCTTTTTTTACGCTCATTATAATGATTCCTCTTACCTTTTTAATAATTGGTCCAATTTTTGGCGTTATAGGACTTGGAATTCAGGACGGAATTAAGGCGATAGTCGAAATACGCTACATCGGGCCTATTCTGCTCGGTCTTATCATAGGCGGTTTCTGGCAAGTACTCGTTATATTCGGGCTGCATTGGGCAATTGTTCCAATTTTTATACAGGAAGCCGCGGTAAAGAACCCAATCTGGGGCGACAACGGCATTACCATTATCAGCGCGTATGTTCAAATTGCGGTTATAGCGCAGTTAGGGGCGGTATTCGCCATGGCAACAAAAATGAAGAATGCCGAGCGGCGTTCCGCGGCAATTGCAGCGGGCATAGGCGGAATTTTCGGTATTACAGAGCCTATCATTTACGGCTTTACGCTGCCCAAAAAGAAACCGTTTTTTACCGCCTGTTTTTGCGGTGCGGCCTGCGGAGCGCTGGCGGCGCTGGCGGGAAATATTTTTGTATCGGACGGGCGCGGCATAGCGCAGCAAATGGGCGCTATGGGGATTTTCTGTTATCCCAGTTATCTGCTTCCAAATTTTTCCGGTTCTACGATGAATTTTATCATCGCAATATTCGCCAGCCTTCTTTCCATGGGAGCGAGTTTTTTAATTGTGCGCGCAAGATACCAGCCCGATGCCGCCGAACTAAGAACCGTTGCGGCTGCTGTAATTGATACCTCAAAAGTGAATACGGCAGCGGCGAAAAAGGTTTTTGCGCCGGTAAAAGGACGCATCATGCCGATAACCCAGTCCGCAGACCCGGCGCATCAGGAAGAGGCGCTTGGCAAAGGCGTGTGCTTTATGCCGCTTGGCGGAAAAATCTTTGCGCCTTTTGACGGCACGGTAGAAATGGTCTTTGACACAAAGCACGCCTTAAGCATAAAGAGCAAGGAAGGCGTAGAAGTGCTTATTCACTGCGGCATTGATACGGTAAAGCTCGGCGGGCAGGGCTTCAAATCGCACGTTGAAGAAGGCGCAGAAGTCAAAACAGGCGACCTTATACTTGAATACGATAAAGATATAATTGCCCGCGCAGGGTACAGCCTTGAAACTCAGGTTGTTGTTACCAACACCGGAGATTACAGGGAAATCGTCCAGGCAAAGTCCGGCGAATGTGCCGTGGGGGACATTGTGCTTTATGTAGAATAAAAAACAGGTTTTCGGGTTTAAACCGGTTGATAAATTCAAAAACCGCTGCCCGTTAACCTATACGGAGTAAACAAAATGAGTTTTTCAAATAATTTTTTATGGGGCGGCGCTATTGCCGCTCATCAGGCGGAAGGCGCGTATCTGGAAGATGGCAAATCGCTTTCCACCTGCGATGTAATGCATGGCGGCAAGGGGCGTTTTGCGGAAATTCTCGATACAAATGCAATTCGTAAAAATATTGAGTCCCAAAATGGATATTTCCCAGAGCATATTGCGATTGATTTTTATCATCACTATAAAGAAGATATAGCGCTTTTTGCCGAAATGGGGTTCAAAGTGTTCCGCACTTCTATTTCGTGGGCGCGTATTTTTCCTGACGGCGAAGGCGAAGTAAACGAAGCGGGGCTGCGTTTTTATGATTCAGTTTTTGACGAATGTAAAAAATACGGTATAGAACCTTTAGTAACGCTTTCGCACTGGGAAATGCCAATAGCGCTTACAAAAAAGTATAACGGCTGGGCAAACCGCGCTTTAATTCCACTTTTTGAACGTTATGCAAAAACAGTTTTTGCGCGTTATAAAAACAAGGTAAAATATTGGCTTACCTTTAATGAAATTAACATGAGCTTTCATGCTTTGTTTTTGGGTGCTGGGGTTCTTGTTGATGATGAATCAAAAAAAGAAGCGTTGAGTTATACCGCCTGTCATAACCAGCTTGTGGCAAGCGCGCTTGCCGTAAAAGCCTGCCGGGAGATGCTTCCAGGCGCAAAAATCGGCAGTATGGTCGCTTCTATGGTAGCCTACCCTTACAGCAGCCGGCCTGAAGATTCGTGGCAAAAAATGGAGCTTGAACGCAAGAATTATTGCCTTACCGATGTCCAGGCGCGCGGCGCTTATCCGCAATGGCTTAAGCGCTATCTTTCTGAAAAAAAAATCGACACAGGCATAACTGCGGAAGATGAGCGTATTTTGCGCGAAAACACCGTAGATTTTGTTTCGTTTAGTTATTATTCAACAAGCGCTGTTTCAACAGACCCTTCTGTTGCAAAAGATAAAGGCACTGGCAATATCTTTGGCGGAATAAAAAATCCTTATCTAAAATCTTCTGAATGGGGATGGCAAATTGACCCGATTGGGCTTCGTGTGGCCCTTAACTTTCTATACGACCGTTACCAAAAACCGCTTTTTGTTGTGGAAAACGGGCTTGGCGCAAGTGATAATATCGAAGCGGACGGCAGTATAAACGACGATTATCGAATTGAATATCTGCGCGAGCATATAAAAGCGATGAAGACGGCCGTTGAAGAGGACGGCGTTGAACTTTTAGGTTATACAAGCTGGGGCTGCATCGACATTGTAAGCGCGTCTACAGGCGAAATGTCCAAACGTTACGGTTTTATACACGTTGACCGCGATGATTCGGGCAATGGAACTTTGGCGCGTACCAGAAAAAAGAGTTTTTTCTGGTATAAGGAGCTTATTGCCGGTAATGGCGAAAAATTATAAAAACAGCCGCTGCCCGCTTTCCGCTTTTTGATTATTAAACAGAAAACGGAAGGCGCTAAACGGCAAAAAAATATAGTCAAGGAGTCAAAAAAATGACAGAGTTTTCCTATGTAATTAAGGATCCGCTTGGGATTCACGCGAGGCCGGCAGGGCTTTTTGTAAAAAAACTTGCCGAATTTAAAAGCAAAGTTACCATTTCGCGCGCCGATACAGGCGTTTCCTGCGATGGGAAGGGATTGCTTGCTTTGATGAAACTCAAAGTAAAGCAAAATGACACTATTATTATAAAAGCCGAAGGAGAGGATGAAGCTGCCGTTATAGACGCGGCAAAAAGCTATCTTCCGGCAAATTTGTAAAAGACTGCCGCGCCGGAGCTAATGCGCCTTGCGGCGCGTTTTGCCGGTAAAATGCAGGCGGCAAAACAGGAGACACTATGATTTCTTTACAAGGTAAAGGCGCAAGCGCGGGCATTGCGGCAGGAAAGCTCTTTTTTCTTGACCGCAGCGCGTTTGTAGTTCAAAAAAAAATAATAACAGATTCGGATGGTGAATTGCAGCGTTTCCATGCGGCGCGCAAGCAGTCTGCGGAACAGCTCAGCGCATTGTCCGAA
>JAIRPU010000031.1 GCA_031256815.1 Spirochaetaceae bacterium | reverse complement strand
GCGGGCGCATGGATGCAATTTCGCACACTATTGTAAACGCGCTGGCAATAACATCCGGCATTGTTTGCGATGGGGCAAAGCCGTCCTGCGCCGCAAAAATTGCCGCCGCTGTAGACGCCGGAATTCTTGGCTGGATGATGTTTAAAAACGGGCAGCAGTTCTACAGGGGAGAAGGACTTGTATCAAACGGGCTTGAAAAAACCATCGCTAACATAAGCCGTCTTGGAAAGGAAGGAATGCGAAAAACCGATAAAGAAATAATAGCTATAATGCTTAATGATGATAAAGCGTTGTAAACGCTTTTTGCTGTTTTTACAGCTTATTTGATTAACCTTTTGATTATTACCGCGCATAAGCTTGTTAAACAGCGATAATAAAAATCTTCTTTCAGGAGGAAAAGTAATGAAGAGTTTTTTAACAAGTCTGCCTGTTCGTTTGATAATCGGGCTGGCTGCCGGTATCGTTGTTGGATTATACGCCAACACGACTTTAATAAGCGTTATTATAACGGTAAAGGATATACTTTATCAGGTTATAATGTTCTGTGTACCGCTTATCATTCTTGGGTTTATCGCGCCTTCAATAACAAAACTTGGCGGTTCGGCATCAAAAATGCTCGGTATTGCGCTTATGCTCGCTTATGTATCAAGTATTGGCGCGGCGTTTTTTTCTACCATTGCCGGCTATGGTATAATTCCAAGTTTGAACATAATCAGCAATCCTGATTCGGCGCGTGAACTTCCAAAAGTTATATTTGAACTTAAAATTCCGCAAATTATGTCTGTAATGAGCGCGCTGGTACTTTCAATTTTGATAGGTCTGGCCGCCGTTTGGAATAAATCAAAGAATTTTATCTCAATACTAAACGAGTTCCAAACCATGGTTATTTCGATAGTAACCGTAGTAATTATTCCGCTGCTGCCATTTTTTATTGGATGTACATTTTCCGGCCTTACCTACGAAGGGGTAATAACCAAACAGCTCCCTGTTTTCCTTATCGTTATACTTCTTGTAATGGCGGGGCATTACATTTGGCTTACGCTGCTGTACTTTCTTGCCGGTATTTATGCACGAAAAAATCCGCTGCGCGTATTAAAGCATTACGGCCCGGCTTACATTACAGCGGTAGGAACTATGTCTTCCGCGGCGACACTCGCCGTAGCGCTGCGCTGCGCCCGAAAATCAGATGCGCTGCGGCCGGACATGACTTCGTTTGGTATCCCTCTTTTTGCAAATGTTCATCTTTGCGGCTCGGTGCTTACCGAAACCTTTTTTGTGATGATTGTTTCCAAGGTGCTTTATGGAGTTTTACCTCCGCCTGCTTCCATGGTGCTTTTCTGTTTGCTGCTCGGCATTTTTGCCATAGGAGCGCCCGGCGTTCCCGGCGGCACGGTAATGGCGTCGCTTGGGCTTATCGTCAGCGTTCTGCATTTTGACGCGGCGGGAACCGGTCTTATGCTTACAATCTTTGCGCTTCAGGACAGTTTTGGAACGGCGTGTAATGTAACCGGAGATGGCGCTCTTACATTGATTCTTACAGGATATGCCGAAAAGCATAATCTTGTCGCAGAGACATAATAAATTTAAACTCCGGTATTATTTTGCAGGAGACGGCAGACAGCAAAGCCGCCGTATCCTGCAAAAAATTCGTTGTTTGGCGGCTGCCCGGTATTGGCGGCCGTTTTGCATTTTACGGCTATGCACTGCCGTCGGCCTTGCCGCGGCCGCTGGAATCTGCCTGCAGCGGCTACTAACCGGCAGTCTCGCCGCAGCCGCTTTGCGTTTTGGACTAATTGACCGGCGGCTCAAAGTAAGCGCCACGCCGCCACAAAGCAGCAGCTACCGCGGCCGCTTTGCCCCCTCCCCTTCCCTCTTCACCCATAAAAAACAGCGGACTTTAAAATGTAGTTGACAATCGTAGTGTTTAACTATACAATTCGTTTAATAAAACAATTTGACTGCGGTTAATACCCCGGCACATAGCGCCGGGAGTTTTTTGACCGTCAAGTTATTTTATAGCACAATTTGTTTTGCAAAAGAATTTGAAGGGGATTTTATGAAAAAAATAAAAGCCGGGCATAAGGCTTTTGCCGGATTGCAGACGGCGGAGTTCAAGTTTACGGGGGGGGGGGGGGACCATATCTCCTAGAGTTTTTACTCAGTATTACCGGCAAAAAAACAGATGTTTTATAAATAAAACATCTGTTAAGCCTACGCTTTACAAAACAGGTAAAGCGGCAATTTTCGCGGCGGCATTAACTGTATTTGCCGCCTGCGGCGCCGGAACTAATCTACCGGAACTGATACAAGCGCAGATTTATGCCGGCGATGGCGATGTCTGGCTTGCCTGGCATGAAATTGATTCCGCAGGCGATTACTCAGTTTTATTTAACACAACAAATAATATAAATACGGCGCGGCAGGCCGCGGGGCCGCAGCTCTCGCCAAGAAAAGGCGTTATAACAACAACGGTTGGCAGCCTCGAAAACGGTCTGGTTTACTACTTCTGGATTAAAACTGCCGGCGGATTAAAAGGCGGAGCAAGCGCGGCGCTTAGCGCACGGCCTTGCGCGGCAGCTCCAATTACCGGCGCAATAACAATTACACAGGGCGGCCTTTACAGACTGCCGGCGAATCTTAAAGAGATAGATCAGTTCGAAATTAGCGTAGACACAACAGAGCCGGTAACGATTTTGGGAAATGGCATTCCGTCAAATCCGCTTACTTCAGAATGGGCAACCAATAAAGGCGCGTATATTAACTGTTTACAGAGGAATACGCATCTTATTCTTCGTGATATTCATATAGCCGATGCAAAAATGAACGCCCCCGCTGCTTCTACGCATTTAATAAATTTTACCGGCACAGGAAATACGCTTACAATTACAGGCCGGAATTTGATGGACGCATTTAACAATATGAGCCGCGGTATTGTTAAAGTGCCAAATGGGGCGTCACTCGAAATAAACGGACTTGGTACGCTTTACTTTTACAAAAACGCCCAGCACGCCGGAATTGGCGGGGCCATGAGCGGCGGTAAATGCGGGGACATAACTTTTGACGGGCCAACGATTTTTGGCAAGGGAACCAAACAGGGCGCTGTTATTGGCAGCGCCAATTCCGTAGCAACAACAGGAACTATTAGATTCATTTCCGGTGAATACACATTAATTGGCAACGCGCAGGGGGCGATTATCGGCGGCGGCGCAGGCGCTGCAAGTACTGAAGGGCCTACAGTTATTATTGAAGGCGGTACCTTCAACTTCAATGTTGACTATTCAGGCGCGGCAATAGGCGGCGGCGGCTTTAGCACCGGAAACGACAAATTCGGCGGAACGCTTACAGTTTCCGGCGGCTCTATACGTACTTTTATTGACGCAAACGCTATCGACCCTTCCGGTAACAAAGCTAACGGCAGCTGGGTTTTATCACAATCGCTCTGGAATCCTGTAGGTGAGCCGGGCGTAAACGATAAGGCAATACGCACAACAACAAAATTGAATAGCCAAGGCAGTGCTGTCTACCTGTTTGCGTTTGACACCGCGCGTTTGGGAGCGGCGCGCCGGCTTTATACGGTAACTTTAGATGGAAAACTCATCTACAAAGGCGGAAGACACGGTTACCGTTTTATAAACGAAGACAAAATAAAGTATGTAGATGTGGCTCAGGGCGGGCAGGTTACGATTAATACCACACTCGAAAACTGGGACGAAAACACCGATACCAAACTTTATTTTTACCTTACCGGCCGCAGTCATAATTTAAGAGTAAACGAAACTTCGTTCAACGTAATATGGGACGGCGCGAATCAAACCTTTCGATTAAATTGAGGAAAAAAATGAAGCATAAACCTGTTTTTGCGCTGATTTTTTTGCTGTTCAACTGCGATGATTCACCGCCGGACCCCAACCCGCCGTTTAAGCCGGCGGACGACAGGGTGAACATCGCTGAATTTGGCCAGCGCATAAACGAATTCAACCTTGAAGAACCTGTTAAACTAAAAGGTTCATGGGAGAGTTTTAAAAGCGGCGCAAGAGAGGTTTATCCAAATGCCGACTCATTGGGAAAGTTATACAAAGCGATAGAACCTCTTGCAAACTCAAATTTGACTATAGCGCTGGATTTTTCCTACGTTACAGGCGAGAACATCGAAGACACCGCAGGCGGAATTACATCATATAACTGGCGCAAACCGAACGGGCGCTCTCCGGCGATACGCCGGATAATCCTGCCTGCCGACATGCACCGCATAGGCAATTACGCTTTTTACCAATGCGACAATCTTGCAGCCATAAGCTTTTCAGGAAGCGCCGCGCCGAATATTTCTGATACGGCATTTGAACGTAGTTCAAATAAAACAATGAATTGGTTTGTTCCCTCAGGAGCGCAGGCTAATTACAGCTCCCTAAAATCGCAGTTTGAAGCGCGCGGTTTTAGCATAAATATTTCATCTGAATAGAAGTGAATAGAAGTTTGTTATGAAGCTGCCAAAACATTTTTTGCTTTTTACTCTTTGCGCCGCAGGTTTTATCGCCTGCGAACAGCCGGCAGACGACCCGCAAGGCGCGGCTCCGGCGCAGGCGCTATTGGCAAATGTAACTGTTTTTGGCGTTGCAGGCTCGATTATAGACGATGCCGAGCTGGTAATTTCAATTTCCGGCCAGGAGTTTCTTATGCCTATAGCCGTGGACGCAGACCTTTCAAACTGGATAACAAACCTGCCATACGGGCTTATTGCATACTCAAAAGAACTGGTAACAACACGTTCCAGAAGGGTAACCATTGTTGTAAGGGGAACGCCCCTTGAAGCAAAAAGCGAAACGCTTGCGCTCACCATTCCAGAGGGGATTCTAACTCAATATAAGGCGCTTCCTGTAAGCGAAAACAGAAATGCCCGCATAGAAATTATCAATGCGGACGCTACAGTCCGCGAAGTTACGATAGAAGGAAGGCGGGGAAGCGCAATAACGGCGCGCGAAGTCAGCGTCCAGCTCTTTGCCGATACCTTTACGGCAATAGCCCAAAACTCGGATTTAAGCGCATGGTTTACGAATCTTCCTGCGGGTTTGCAGGCCAGGGCCTCAAGCAGCGTTTCTGCCGGCGCAAACAAAGCGCTTGTTACTGTAAGCGGCACTCCTCAAATCAGCGCGGATTATCCGTTAAGCATTGTCGTACCGGCTGCGGCGCTTTCCAGAGGCGCAGATATTTCAGTCTATCAAAACAACAAAGCGCGTTTTGCTATTTTTGAAGCAGGCGCGCGTTACGCTTCGGTTGCCGATGTTTATGTAAACGGCGCATGGAAATTCCAGCTTAATACGGGAAACGGCGAAACTCCCCTTCCCTCTTCAAACAGCGTTAATAAATTCAACTGGAGCCGTAACGAAGCGCTTCCCGCCCGTGATGTTACTATTACACTGCATAACGACAGTTTCCACGCATTGCAGGCGGGAATGGCGGTATCGTGGATTAAAAGAATGCCCTCCGGTTTGAACGCCGTAATAAAAAACAATGTTGGCGAGGGGGCGGCAAGCGTAACGCTTACAGTAAGCGGAACGCCGGTTCCAGCTTCGCAAAAAAGGCCTGCCGATGAACCGCCTTATTTTTCGACAATCAACGCAAACAAAGAACCGCTTTCTATAACCATTCCCGCCTCTGCTCTGGCAAGCGGCATGGAAACAGATGTTCTTGTAAACGAAAACGCGCGCTGGTATATTGTTGACGCAAACGCCATACTGCCGCGTTATACAGACGCCCCAATCGGTGTAGGAAGGATTATAGGCACCCGTGGAAGCGCCATTGTACCTGTTACAATTTCGATAGAGCTGCGCGAAGATACGCTTAACGGCAATGTCGCGGTAAATCAAACCGTTACATGGATTACAAATTTACCCTCCGGCCTCACTCAAAAAATTAAAACTATTGCACAAAACGTCCAATTTACAACGATTGGACTTGAAATAAGCGGCGTTCCAGCCGCCGCGCCTGTAGTAACAAGTTACGATAATTATCTTTATTTAAAAATTCTGATTCCGGCTTCCGCCGTTAAATGCGGCGTGCCTGTGCGCGTGCTGCCGGAAATTTCATCGTTTATATCGATTGGAAACACTGCGCTCAGCCTTAACGAAGTCTCGTCAATGGTGAATATCTCAGGCAGTACGATAACTCAAACGCCGGTATGGGAGTTTGGCGGCGGAAACGACATAAGCAACCCAGATGATTTTTCGCGCGAACCCGGGCCATTTTACGGCCATGATACGAGCTATCGCGGCAATGTATGGCAAAACCCTCTTCCGGTTACAATTCCGGATTTTAAAATAGGCAAATATGAAGTTACCGAAGCGCTCTGGTGGGATGTTTATAACTGGTCGGTTAGCGAAGCGCGCGGCGACAACAAATACGGCGGCGGAAGCTGGAAGTACAGCACCTGGCCTGGAAACAGTCAAAACGCCCCTGCAGCGGGCAAGGAGTATTTTGCTATGTATAACATTAGTCTTGCGGAATGTATTTTGTGGTGTAACGCGCGAAGCGAAAAAGAAGGCAAAACACCCGTATACTACACGGATTCTGAATTTAGCGCGGTATTGCGTACAAGACCGCCCAATATTAACAGTTTTAAAGTTAAAGAAGACGCCAATGGCTATCGCGTACCAACGCGGGCGCTTTGGGCTTATGCGGCGCGCAGCGGCGCGGCCTCGCCACAGTGGAACTGGCGCTATTCCGGCGTCAATCCGTCAGACGGCGGCAGGGGAGAAGGCGCTTATGTTCACGAAACCGCGCCCTATATGTGGGTAGACCCGATTCGTCTTTACGATGCCTATAACTGCGAAACGCGGGTTGGCCTGTTCCTGCCAAATGGCGCGGGGCTTTACGATATGGCGGGAAATTTGGCCGAAAAAACAATATCCCCCGATTCGTGGGATACAAGCCAAATTACCCACGGCGGCGCCGCATGGAACCGGGACGCTACGCGAAACCGTTTTGATATATCCGACAAACCGCGCAGTTTTAATTCAAGCCGTGATATTGACGGATTCAGGTGCATAAGCGATGTTCACTATGCAACGCCTTAAATTTGCGGCGCTCTGCCTTGTTTTTTTAAGCGCCTGCGATGATTTGCCGCCGCCCGCGCCGATTGACCCAAACTTTGGAACCGACCGCTTCGATTCGCGCAAGCGCGAAACCGCGTTAGGCGATATGGTTTGCGATGGCATGGTCTGGTATTTTAACAATAATTTACCGCCGGACAACAAAGCTGCCGCGTTTGGCGTTATTAATGGCGGTATTTTTGAAGCCGGCCTGCCAAAAGCGCATATTTCACCTGATATGCCGCTTGGCGTTCTTAAAGCCGATGTGCTTTCTTACATTGACATTCCTGGCAGCGAGGTAAAAAGATTTTTTGAAGAGCTTGCCGCAATAAGGATTGGCGATAATGCCTGGGCGCAGGTTTCGCGTTAAGTAGAGTTTACAATAAACTGGACAAACGGCATGGGGCAGGTTCGCGGGCTAAAAATCGAAGGCCAGGAGGTTGATGATGCGGCTGTCTATCGAATCGTTACAGGCGATGTATTAATTTGGGGCAAAGAAAACAGTCTTGTAGACCGTTTTTGGACTATTCTGAATCAAAATATGGACAGCGCCTGCAAACTGGAAACAATCGTGCCGGTTGCCGTTTCGCAATATGTTGATTCGCGCACTGCACCATATATTCCTCAAATTGACGGCAGAATCGTTATAGAAAAAGAAAACCGATGAAGCCCGGGCAGAGCATAAAGCGGCATATAATCTGCCGGTTTTTCTTCTGGTTTTTCTTTTTGCTTTTGTATTTGCCCCTTTCCGCGCAAAATGACGGCGCTGAAGCCGATGCCGCAAATCCGACGAAGCCAAAAGCCGGCGCACAGGACAACGGCGCAAGTCCGCCGCCAAATGCAAAAGCCGGCGCGCAGGACGGCGGCGGAGAGGACGCCATTCGCCTGCCGCAGGCGGAAATTACCGTAAAAAAAGATAGCTCTGAATATGTTACGCAGGACGAAATGGAGCGTTCAGGCGCGCAAGACCTTTGGGAGGCCTTACGCCGCCTTCCGGGCGTTATACAAGCAGGCGGCGGCGGAATGCGTAACGAATCCAATGTAACGGTACGCGGCATGGATGAACGTATGATGCCCGCCTTCATCGACGGTATTCCGCTTACCGCCCCATACCGCGGCGAGGCGGACGATGCGCGTTTTTTAAGCGCCGACCTTGAAGACATTGAAATCCAAAAAGGGTATTCTTCGCTGCTGCTGGGAGACAGTATGCTGGGAGGCGCGCTCATAATGCGAAGCGCCATGCCGCGCGCGCCATTCGAGGCGTTCTATAAAACAAGCGCCGAATTTGACGGCATATTTAAATACGCAAGTTTTTTTAACGCTACAGGTATCGGAACCAGGCAAGAGCATTTTTACGCTAAAACCGTTTTTCAGCTCCGCGACCGCGACCACTACAGGCTTCCCCAAAAATATACCCCCGACCCGCTTAACATTCAGCAAAAAGGAGATCGTGTTTTTTCGGACAGCCGCGATTTAAAACTTACAATTCTGGCCGGATGGACGCCCCGCGCCGATGTTTCGTTAAACGCCTCTTATGTTTTAATAGATTCAGACAAGGGCGTATCTCCAGAAGAAACGCAGGGCGCGCAAACAACATTTAACGTATGGACGCTCTGGCAAAAACAGACTTTTTCTCTTAATGCAATTTATGAAGGCGCTTCGTTATTTGCAAAAGCGCTTTTCTATCTCGATAAATTCGATAACACTCTCGCTGTTGCCTCAAGCATTCATAATGTTGAAATTGAAAACTACGAAAATCCATCAAGATACGATGATTATTCAGCGGGCCTCCGGCTTGAAGAACGTTACACATTTAACGAAAAAAACATACTTTCCGCCGCGTTTAATGTTAAACAGGATGGCCACAAAGATAATAAAGACGGAACGCGTACAAAAGAGATTTCAGAAATTACTTTTTCGCTTGGCTCTGAATATGAATATAAACCTTTTAACGCGCTTACGCTCCGCGCCTCTCTTGGCATTTCCTGTTTTACTCCGCTTTTTCTATACAGCATAAATGAATTAACCCAAAGCGATGCGGCGTTTTTATGGCAGGCGCAGGGGGCGTTTTTTTTCGATATTACTCCAAATCATACCCTGCGCATAACAACGGCAAAAAAAAATCATATTCCAACAATGCGAATGCGCTATTCCGAAACAGTTATCCAGGGGTCAGGGACGGTTATTCCAAATCCCGGCCTAAAGCCGGAAGAGGCGCTGAACAACGAACTTGGGTATCAGGGAACTTTTGTTTTAAATGGAAGGCCGTTTTTAAACTGCGGCGCGTCTGTTTACTGCAATTATATTTATAATATGCTTGCCGAAGAAATGATTGGCGGCGCGATACACCGCATTAACGCTGATAGCTCTGTTTATTACGGTTTTGAAGCGGGCATTAAATTTTTTGCAAACGATTTTTTATATGCGGGCGCTGCATTTACAATCGCGCGTTATGCAATTAAATACAGCATAGAAGGCCATAACGCCATTGGAAATTATCCTCAGTTTAGCTGTAACTTTTATGCGGTGCTTACCCCCTTCGCTCATGTTCCGTATAAAAAACTGACCGGCTTTTCAATTATGCCACAGGTTGAATACGAAGGCGCGCGCTACGGTTCACAGCGGATGATAAACGTAAATGCCGCAAATGTGCTAAACGCATTTACGCTTGTTTCCCTCAAATTAAATTACAGGTTAAACGAAAGCTGTTCTTTTTCATTTATGGCGCGCAATTTGTTTGATGAACTGTATTACCTGCAGAATAACGCTCTGCCAATGGGGGGCAGGAGCTTTAGTTTTGATTTTGCCTGGAAGCTATAGATGCGGCGTATATTTTTTTTATTCGCGGCTTTTGTATGCCTGCCGGCGCTTTTTTCACAGGAATCAGAAACGCCTGAAGTAGTGCTGCCTTCCGCAAAGGTAAGCGCCGAAAAAGAAAACGTTAATAAGGTAACACAAGATGATATGGAACGCGAAAACTCAACAGATTTATGGGAGGCGCTTCGCAATGTTCCCGGCGTAATTCGTTCCGGCGGCGGCAGCGAAGAAGACGAAAGCGGGTTCCGGGTGCGCGGTTTTGATTCTTCCCGTTTTCCCGTTTATGTTGATGACATTCCGCTGGAAAATCCATATCGCGGTAATATTGATTTTGCGCGTTTTTTGACGGGCGACCTTGAAAGCGCGGAGGTGCAAAAGGGTTTTAGTTCCATGCTTGCAGGCAGCAATACAATGGGCGGCGCGCTTTTTTTGCGGACCGCAAAACCAAAAGCGCCTTTTGAACTGCAGCTAAAAACAAGCGCGGATTTTGACAGCCTGTTCAGCTATTCAGGCATTTATACAATGTTTGCCCTGGGAACCAAACAGGAATTGTTTTATACAAAATTTTTCGCGCAGTTCCGCGCAGTCGACCACACAACGCTTTCCGCAAGTTTTACTCCAATTCCGGATAATCCGCAAAAAAAAGGCAGGCGGCTCTACTCCGAAAGCGATGATATAAAACTTACCATGCTTGCCGGCTGGACGCCCAATGCCGGATTTTCTCTCAATTTTGAATATATTTTTTCCGGCGCGGATAAAGGCAAATCGCCTCCCGAAGTAAACAAGACAAATATTGTTATCTTTGCCTGGCCGCTGTATCAGCGGCATACAATAAAAATAGACGCGGATTATTTTGGAATGTTAAAAACTTATGAATATTACGGCAAGGCGTTTTTTTATTTTGATAAATTCGATACAGAGCAGACGCAGGACGGCATATATTTTCGTTCAATAACCAATGATGATTATATTTTTGGCTTTCGTCTTGAAGGCGGATTTATATTTAATCAGAAGAATGAGCTTAAAGCGGCGTTCAATTTTAAACATGAATCGCACACACGGCTTAACGACAGTATAAAAAATCTTAATGTTGAAGAAAACACTTTTTCGCTTGGCGCGGAATATGAATTAAAACCTTTTTTCTTTTGGGCGCGCTATCCGCTTTCGCTGCGCGCCGGAGCGGGGTTTGACGCATTACAGCCGGTTAAGTTTGTTTCCACACAGGAAAAAGACCAGACAAAATTACGTTATATGTTTTCTTTGCAGGCAGGCGCATTTTTTGACATTACGCCTAAACATACGCTAAGAGTTACATGGTCAAAAAAAAATCATATACCGTCCATGTATCAGCGTTATGAAAATCTTTTTGAAGATATATGGGATGATTCGGTTCCAAATCCAAATTTAAAAAACGAGGCGGTTTATCATTATGAAGCAGGTTACCGCGGCATAATAGCGCCGGAAACAGAATCGATTTTTGCGCCGGTTATAAGCATAGACGCGGCGGTTTATTACGCCGACCTTTACGACATGATAAGCGCCGCGACGGTAGACACTCCAACCGGCGGCAGTACATTGATGCGCGTTAATATCGACAAAACGGCGTATTATGGTTTTGAAACAGGTATTACAATAAACGCAGGCAAATATGTTGAATTGGGCGGGATGGTTTCTGTAAACCGTTATAATTTAATTAAAGCCGCTTCCGGCTATCAAATTGAAAATAACTTTCCGCGAACTCAGGCCAGTGTTTATTTAACACTTACTCCGTTTGCCGGTTTTTCGCCGCTTCCATTGCAGACACTCGCCATTACTCCGGCGTTTGAATACGAAGGCCCCCGTTACAGCCGCTGGACGCGGCTTGGAGCCGGCGAAATCATCGACCGCTGGACGCTGGTTTCGTTAAAATTAAACTTACAGATTAATAAAAACTGGTCTTTTGCAGCGTATATCGAAAATATTTTTGATGTATACTACTGCCTGGACAGCGCCTATCTTCCGCAAAGCGGACGTTCATTTTCATTTTCTGTCAGCGGCAAGTATTAAAACGCCGCCTGCAGCTGTAATGAATTTTATACTCGCATAAAGCTGCACGGAATTGATTGAATTTTATGATTTTTATATGTACAGGGCACTTGACATTTATAGGCAAATGTAATACAAATTGAAGCGCAATACTTGGGAGGGAATTGTGAATATTCTTGGAGTTGTAGAAGAGCAGGTCCCCGGGCCATGCCCAACGGTAATTAAAGTTATCGGAACGGGCGGGGGTGGCTGCAACGCGGTAAACCGCATGATAGAGTGCGGCGTTGGAAATGTAAGGTTCATCGCGGTAAATACCGATTTACAGGCGTTAAACCGTTGTAAATCGGATAACAGGCTTCCTATTGGACAAAAATTAACGCGCGGTTTGGGCGCCGGCGGCAGGCCGGAAATTGGCGAAAATGCCGCCGCCGAAGACCGTGAAATAATAAAAAATTCGCTGTGCGGCGCGGATATGGTTTTTGTAACAACAGGTATGGGCGGCGGCACAGGCACAGGTTCCGCGCCGGTTATAGCGCAGCTTGCCAGAGAAAACGGAGCTTTAACTGTTGGCGTTGTTACAAAACCGTTTGATTTTGAAGGCAGGCAGAAAATGCGGCTCGCCGAAGAGGGCATAATCAAAATGCGCGAGTCGGTGGACACGCTCATTGTAATTCCCAATCAACATTTGCTAAAACTATGCGACAGGCATCTTGGAATGAAGGACGCATTTAAAAAAGCGGATGATGTCCTGCGTCAGGGTGTGCAGGGGATTTCTGACCTTATTACACGCGAAGGCGAAATAAATATTGACTTTGCCGATGTGCGCGAATTTATGTCCGGCCGCGGAGACGCGCTTATGGGCATTGGTACCGGTTCCGGTGAAAACCGCGCCGCATCTGCCGCGGCAGACGCGCTTAGCAACCCCATGCTGGAAGAATCATCAATAAACGGCGCGACTCATGTGCTTGTAAATATTACAGCGAGTGAAAGTTTTTCCCTTCCCGAGTTTGAAGAAGTTGTAAAAATTATTACAGAAAAAGTAAGCGAAGACGCCATGATAAAATCAGGCTGGATTATCGACAATTCACTTGACGACCGCATTATGGTTACTGTAATAGCTACCGGTTTTAAGAGTAAAATAACGCTTTCGATTGAAGAAAAACAGGTTGAAGAAACAGAAAAAAAGAAAAGGCAGGAACGGAGCAATTTTCTTTTTACGACATCCGAATTTGATAAAATTACAGGTCAGCCGCAAAAAACAAATGTAGAAGACTCAGGCGATTATCTTGAAATCCCGCCATATTTGCGTCAAAAAGGACAGTATCAGCTTGTTGATGAAATTGCACGCCGTAAACAAGCCGGATAAATATGCAGGAAACATTGTTTGTAATCTTAAAAATTCTTGCCGGCCTTGCCGGCCTTGGAATTGTTGTTTTTGTACATGAGCTTGGGCATTTTCTTGCCGCCCGCGCTATGGGTATAAATGTTGAAGCGTTTTCTTTGGGTTGGGGCAAGCCTGTTATTAAAAAAAAGATTGGCGATGTTGAATACCGGCTTGGCATATTCCCTGTGGGCGGTTACTGCAAAATGTCAGGCGATAATTCTTATGAAGAAGCATGGAAGCGTTATAAAGAGGGAGCGCCGCCTATATCCGGCACATGGTTTTCCAGCGCGCCCTGGCGGCGGATTATAACCGCCTTTTCCGGCCCTTTGTTTAACATAATTTTTGCGATACTTGTTTTTTCCGTTGTATGGGGAATCGGTTTTGAATACGAAGCCATGGATACCCGCATTGCGCTTGCAAAAGAAACTGACGGCGGTACAGAAAGAATTTTTCCGGCGGAAAAATCAGGACTTATTACAGGCGACCGGATTTTATCAATAGACGAAAAACCGGTTGAAACTTTTTTTGATATTCAGCGGATTGTTACTGTAAGCGCGGAAAAAAAACTTCGTTTTGAAATAGAACGCGGCGGAGAAAAAGAGCCGCTTTTATTCATTGTTGAACCGGAGCTAAAAAAAGAAAACGGAGCCGGTTTTATCGGCGTTCGTCCTGGCGGGGAGCTTATTCATTATAAAACGCCAAATTATTCAATTTTTGGAGCAATTGCAAAAGGCTCGCAAGAGGCGTTTTGGATGCTGGATTCCACACTAAGAGGCCTGCGGCTTCTTTTTAGGGGAATAGATTTAACGCAGTCCGTATCTGGCCCTGCGCGGATAACATGGATGGCAGGAGAGGTTGCTGCCGAAGCATTTTCGCAAAGCATATTTGACGGCCTAAGGCAGTTTGCCATGATTTTAGCGCTTATTTCGATTGCTTTAGGCGTAACAAACCTGCTGCCGCTGCCCGTACTCGACGGTGGAACAATTATTCTGTTTATTGTGGAACAAATTATCCGCAGGCCAATGCACCCAAAAGTTTATTCGGCATTCCAAACTGCCGGAGCGCTTGTTATTGCAGGACTTATGGTTTTGGCGCTTACCGGCGATATAATGTTTTTTGCCGGTAAATAACGGCTAATTGGCCTTCCACACAAGGCTGTTTTCCATACCGTCAATTGTTTTTACCAGCGCAAGCCAGTAGTTTGCCTCGTTTTGTGTGGTGTAAGGGCCAACACGTACGCGGTAAAACACTTTGCCCTGAACATTTGTATCCTGAACTATTGAAGTTATACCTTTTAAGGCAAGGAATCCTGAAGCCTCGTCCGCACGGCTTTTTGTTGTAAAAGAGCCGGTTTGCACCCAATAATCGCTGCGCCGTGGCGTTGCTTTTCCCGAAGAAACGGCCGGTGCGCTTTTGGCTTTTACAACAGGTTTTTTTGCAACAGCAAGCGGAGGAGCCGTTGTCCGGACTTCTTTAGCGCCGCTTTGCGAAACAGCGCTTTGCTTTACCGCCGGCGCCGCTGTTGTTTGAACTTCTCTAACTCCATTTTGCGAAGCGCCGTTTGGAACTGAGCTTTGTGTAACTTGCTGCACCTGTCCGCCCGGCAATGTGCGCACTTCAACCGCGGCGGTAGCCTGCGCTGTTACCGGCACAGGCGGCGCAACTTGTGATTGCGTTTGTGATTGAGTTTGCGTTATCTGCGGCGCGCTTGCGTTTGGAAAAGTTATATAGGTGCGTGTATTACCGTCAACCAAACGTTCTACTTTAACGGCATTTTCAGCATTTTCGCCGTTTATATATATAACATTTTCTTTTTGCGGCGCTTGCGGAGTTTGACTTTCGGCGCTTACCGGCGCAGGCGGCGGCACTTCATTTATTTGCGGTATTTGTCCGGAAGAAATTGAAGGAACAGGCGGCGGAGTTTCGGATATTTGTTCCGGAGAAGCAACACGAATCGCGCCGGAATCGTTTTCCGCTGCCTGAACGCGGACAGATTCAAATGCCGAATAACCTTTTGGCGAAAATGCCAATATTGAAACGCCTATAACAATTATCAAAAAAAGTCCCACAGAAACCGAGACTAACAATAACTTTTTCTTTTCCATAATTCTAAACCAGTCTCCTACCCGATTATCGGCATTTTAGCTTTAAAATATGAGTTAAATTTTTAAGTTTATAGAAAATTAAACAGGATTTTATTAAAATCTATACCATGCCAAAAATTAAAATACTCATATTTATATCAATAATTATCATAAATACCGCTTCCTGCGCTGTTTTTTCCAGAACAGACGGGTTTAAAATGCTAAAAATTAAGCATACCGTGCTTATGTATCCTGAACTGGGCAGCCGCAGCCCCAAATTGAAGTTTGAAGCCGTGCTGCCCCGGCCTTCAACCATCGAACAAAACACGCTTTTTGCAAAATCTCTATACAATGGCCTTGATTGCGCTGATTATGCCGGCAAGAGTTTTAACAATGTTAAAAACAAATATTTTGACGCAAAACCGGTTGGCGAAACTATTGTTGAAAGCGCCGGATTAAACTGGGAATACGTTGAATCTTACAGCGCAAGATCTTACGGGGATATTGTTGTTATGGAGCGTAAAAGATTCATTTTTTCAGGCGGAGCGCATCCGGAAAACGAAAAAGAATACTTTGTATTCAATATAAAAAGCAACCGGCAGCTGCATCTTGAAAATATCATTCCGCAAAAGAACCATGCGGAACTTCGCCGCGCCCTTATAGATGCCGTAAAGCTAAAATACAAAAATTCAAATTCGGAAATAAATGGAGTTTATGTTCCTTCCGAAAACTTTTTTGTTACTCCGCAGGGGCTCGGTTTTGCCTGGACATCATACAGCATAGCTCCGGGGTATTTTGGCATTATAGAAGTTGAGCTTGGCTGGAATGAACTAAAAGATATTTTAAGCGGCGAAGGACGCAGTTTAGCCGGAACTTTACGCAGCTCACGCCAAACGCAAAAAATTACAGCCTCACGCTGATTTTTAATGAAAGTCAGTCCAGTTTTTAAGAAGCGCAAGTCCGGCGTCCCCTGATTTTTCAGGATGAAATTGAACGGCAAACACAGAGCCGCATTTTACAGCCGCGCAGAATTCAACGTCATAGTCCGCGCTTGCCGCTATTTCCTGCCGGTTTTTTGGTACAACGTAATAAGAATGAATGTAATAGAAAAATGGATTTTCTTCCAAACCGGAAAAAAAAGGATTTTTTACATCGATACGGGTTCTGTTCCAGCCTATCTGCGGCACTTTTTTTGCCTTAAAAAGCCGTGCGCCTCCCGTAAGCACGCCAAGTCCGGCAACACCGGGAGCTTCCTCTGAGCTTTCAAACAGGAGCTGCAAGCCTATGCAAATCCCCAAAAATGGTTTTTCAAGCGAAATCCAGTGTTTTATAGCCGTGTCATAGCCGCTCTGCGCAAGCGCCGCCATTGCTGAACCAAAATGCCCGTCTCCCGGAAATATTATTTTATCCAAACCGCTGTTTTTCGATTCCAATTCTTCCGGGCCGCGTACAAAACGTGCCGGCGCGCCAACTCTTGCAAGCGCGTTCATAACAGAGCCAAGATTGCCGGCTCCATAGTCAATAACACCTGTCATAGCGGCTCCGGCAAAACACGGATAATCCGGAAAAACTCTTCCGCTCTGCTTGTATACACCGCGCTAATCCCGCGCAAGTTCAGAAAGCGGAATAAATGAAGGTTCAGAGTTTTCGCCTTCTGTTTTTGAAAATTCTTCAAGAAGTTCTCTTCCGCGCCGCGAAAGTTTTTCTGGAATTTTAACCATTATTTTTATGTAAAGGTCGCCTTTACCGCGCCCAAGAGGCACTCCTTCGCCGCGCACACGAAGCAATTTGCCGTTTTGTGTACCGGCCGGAATTTTTAGTTTTATCTTTTTGCCGTCAAGCGTGGCAACAACTATTTCGGCTCCAAGCGCCGCTTGCGGTATTGACGCAGGAACAGCGCAGTAAAGATTCCCGTCTTGCCGTTCAAAAAATTCATGAGAACGAACATGAACAAATACGATTAAATCGCCGGAAGGCGCGCCATTTGGGCCGGCATCTCCCTGTCCGCGCAGCGAAAGCCGCGCGCCGCTTTCTATTCCGGGCGGTATTGTAATGGCAAGTTTTTGCCGTTTTTTTTGCAAACCCACACCATGACATTCAGGACATGGTTTTTCGATAGTTGAGCCTTCTCCGCGGCAGGCAGGACAGGTTGAAGCAAGACTAAAAAAACCCTGACTATGGCGAACTTCTCCTGTTCCATGGCAGGTAGCGCAGGTTTTGCGTCCGGAACCGGAGGCCGCGCCTGAACCATTACAAGTTTGGCATCTTTCGTTGCGGGTATATTGAATTTCAACTTTAGCGCCGTAAATTGCGTCTTTAAATGAAATTTCAATATCATAACGAAGGCTTGCTCCGCCGCGCTGTGAACGCCCGTGCCCGCCGCCAAAACCAAACGCGCCGCCAAACAGATTCTCAAAAATCGAAGAAAAATCACCGCCGCCAAAAATATCTTCAAAACCCTGAAAATTACGAAAATCATGCTGACCAGCCATTCCTTCAACTCCGGCAAATCCAAACTGGTCGTAAGCGGCCTTTTTCTGGTCATCGCATAGAATTTCGTAAGCTTCTGTTGCCTCTTTAAACTTTTCTTCGGCGGCTTTGTCCCCAGGATTTCTGTCTGGATGATATTGAACTGCGAGCTTCCTGTATGCTTTTTTTATTTCATCCTTGGACGCATTTTTTTGTACGCCAAGTACTTCATAATAATCCCTTTTTGCCATATTCATTTACATTATTCATATCAAATCAATTTTTGTCCAGCGCCGGCCAGACACCGGTCTGCGCAGTCCGTAAAACGGCGCAACCGCCGCGTCCGCCTTCGAGAAGGCCGGAAACAAACGGCCAAGTTCTGCGCGGTTTAAGCCGGTGGCTTCCGCGGCGCACCGGGATTATTTTGATTTTGCCGGCGGAGAGACTTGAACTCTCACGAGGTTGCCCTCAGCAGATTTTGAGTCTGCCGTGTCTGCCATTTCACCACGCCGGCCTAACTGTCTGTATTTAAAAATTGAAAA
>JAIRPU010000001.1 GCA_031256815.1 Spirochaetaceae bacterium | reverse complement strand
GCGCTTACAACTTAGCTATACCAATGCTTGCTATAAGCAATGATACTATATATATGAAATAGCAAGTTGTCAATTGGCTTTTTATTTCTATTATTTTTGTTATGCATGGCGTTGTGGAGCCTATTAGAAAAGTTCTTGCCGGAAATATCAGAAAATACCGTAAAAATTTTGGGTATTCTCAAGAAAAACTTGCCGAAAAAGCCGGATTATCCGCACAAACCTTAAATGACATTGAAGGCTGCCGGAGATGGGTAAGCGCCCGGACAATAACCAAACTCGCAAAAGCCCTCCATATTGCCGAATATCAGCTTTTAGTGCCGGAAAATATTGAGGAATCAGAAAAAAATCATAAATCATCATTAAAAAGCCTCATTTCTCTGCAAAATAACATCATAAATACAATTAACATTCAGTTTGATGAAGCAAAAGACACAGGCGCTTTTATTTAACATACTGCCCAAAAATGGTGTTTCAACTTTTTGACTTTGAATTATTGGTAAAATAGAATTGACCAGCCCCTCTATTGCGGATAGAATTCGAATATGGCAAGAAGGCTGCCTTTGGGTATCCAGGATTTTGCGAAAATCCGCGAAAATAATTTTATTTATGTTGATAAAACGGAGCGAATTTATCAACTGATAAACGGTTCGGTAACAGCCTGCTTCCTCTCGCGGCCGCGGCGCTTTGGAAAATCACTGCTCTGTTCTACTCTGGGGGCAATCTTTGAAGGCAGGCGGAAGTTGTTTGACGAAACCGGCGGAACGCCGCTTGCCATCAATTCCCTTGAATGGGATTGGAAAAAACATCCGGTAATACGTCTGGATTTGAACGCGGGACTGTATTCAGACGGGATAGACGCGCTTTATTCCGTGTTGACTGCCGAACTTGGAAGGGAAGCGCGAAAGCAAAAAATTGAACTGGAACCTGCCGATGTGGCAAGTCAGTTTAAAATGTTGATAGAAAAAGCTTGCGCCAGGACAGGCGAAAAAGCGGCGGTTATTATTGATGAATACGACAAACCGCTTCTTGCTTCCATAGATAAACCGGAATTATTTGAAGGTTTTAGAAACGCGCTTAAAGGCTTTTATGGCGTTCTGAAATCTTATGATGAATATTTAAGATTTATATTCCTTACAGGAGTAACAAAATTCTCTCATGTAAGCATATTTTCGGATTTGAATCATCTTGATGATTTAACGTTGAATCCTAAATACGCCGACCTGTGCGGGATAACGCAGGAAGAACTGGAGCGCAATTTTACTCCGGAAATTGACGCTGTGCTGGAAGTAAACAAAAAAGACAGGGGAACCTATCTTTCTGAATTGCGCCGTTTTTACAATGGGTACCGGTTCTCAAAAAATAATATTACAGTATACAATCCTTTCGGTATTCTGCATCATTTTGACAAAACAGGTGAGTTTTTGCCCTACTGGTATAACAGCGGAACGCCTGCATTCCTGGTAAAACTTATTGCCGAACAAAAAATAGACATACTCAATTTGGATAAACTTGCGGTAACATACGCGGATTTTAGTAAATACGACATAGCGGGAATGAAGGCCGAGCCATTGCTCTACCAGAGCGGTTATTTAACGATAACAGATTATGACGCGGAACTTAATGAATTCATACTTGATTATCCTAATGACGAGGTGCGGGCTTCGTTCGCCAAGTCGCTTATGGAACAGTATTTTGAAGCGCCTGATGAAAATTTCCGTACTCTTACCACTGACCTGGTACGCGCTTTTACGCATGGCAAACCGGAAGATGCGCTGACTGCTGTAAAAATATTTTTGTCTAAAATACCCTATGATATTATAAAAGAAAAAGAAAATTATTACCAAACAGCGGTGCATTTAATTTTTACAATGCTTGGGCTTAACTGCCGTTCGGAAGTTAAAATAGCGTCCGGGCGAATTGACACTCTTGTAGAGACAAAAAACTATGTATACTGTTTTGAGTTCAAATTGAACGGGACGGTAAAACAGGCGCTTGCACAAATTGACTCAAAAGAATATTTACTGCCGTGGAAGCGCCCCGGTTGTAATGGTGAAAGAAACGGTAAAACACTGTTTAAGATAGGCGTTGAATTTGACCATAAACATCACAACATAGGCGCGTGGGAAGCCCGAAAAGAAAATTCTGAAATTTCAAACCGGCAGCCGTAAAAACATATCTTGATATTCAATGTTGTTTTTATTATATTCACGGCATACGGCGCAGCGTATGCCAACTTTGCGCGGTAAATTTTTATTTTAGCGGGCGGCAAGATCGCCTGAATTTAAGGAGAGTAAGAATAAATGAAACAAAAAATCAACATCCCGCTCTCAATAGTTAAAGACTGTAGGAGAGGCGGAGCGCGCTTAAGCGGCGCGGTTTTTGTATTAGGTTTCGCGGTTTTAACCGCGATAGGTTTTGCCGGCTGTAAGGCCGCTGTATTAGGCGGTGATGACGGCGAGGGCAAGCCGGTTGTCGCAATAAGCCTTTCAAAAAGCGAAGACATTATTTTTAAAGATGAACTTGAACTTTTTACACCAACTGAATTAAAAGCAATTATTAACCCAAGCCTTCTTGAAGTGGTTGACCTTGCGTGGAGTATTACAGGAGACGACATCCTTACTAATCCCCCTGCTGACGGCTCTTCAAACGATACTGTAACCATTGAGCCTAACGGTAACGCAGGAAAGGTTACTTTAACCGCAACCATAACTTCCAAGATTGACGAAAATGGCAATGAGGTCGTTAAAGGCTTGAATAGCTTTAGCTCTCTTAGCGCGAGTTACGATTTCAGCGTGTTGGAACCTCCAGTTGTAACGATAAACGCTATTAGTGACATACCGCTGGAAGCAGGCAATAAGCCAAGAGAGAGGAACATTATCGCAAGCCTCAAGCTGGATGATTATACGCCTTCGGAATGGATCCCTGCTCCTGGCAATATATTATCTTCTTTTGTCTGGGAGTTTGTCTCTGGGGATGATAAGGCGGAGTTTGTTCCCGGCACGGAATCTGTTTCCGGAACCAGTTTAAGTGTAACGCTAAAAGCCAATACTCCTGGAAGCGCTAAGATAAAAGGGACGCTGACGCTGCCCGGTGAAAAGACGGCAAGCGCTGAAGCTACGTTCAATATCATAAACTATGACCCTGCGCAGGAGCCGCATACAACCATAAAAATAGCCGGAGCGCCCACGCGTATGACAGCCACGGAAACAAAAGCGTTCTCCGTTAGTTTTACCCCTTCAACGGCTTCTTTTAGTTCTATAAAATTTGAATGTGTTGAAGATAAAAACCGCTTTGTTATTGACGAGACAAATCAAAACAATATAACAATAAAAGCCCTGGGCGGTATATCAAAGGAAACAACTTATACAATAAAAGCTAAATCCATTGTACCAATCTCCACCGCCGAGGACACTTTTGAGGTTACGGTTAGTCCGGTTACTGTAGGCATAACGGGAAGTACAAACAGTCTATCCAAAGGTGGGACAGCTACTTACGGTGTCAATGTAAATCTGACCGGAAACACAGGGGTAAATTGGAGTATCGATCCTTCAAGTCAATATGCAACAATAAGCTCTTCAGGTGTTTTAACCAACACCAAATCAGTAAGCTCTAATCAAACTATAACTGTAAAAGCAACATCCAAAGATGATACAAGCAGGTTTGACACAAAGACTGTAACGCTTACACCGCCCAAGTATACGGTTAAATATAACGCAAACGGCGGTGATGGGACGATGGCGGACGAAACCAATAAAACTTACGGAACCTCTTTTACGCTTAAAGCTAACTCTTATACGAAGAAGGGTTTTGTTTTTAACAACTGGAACACTACAAATACAGGCGGCGGAACAAGTTACGGAAATCAGGCGAATGTGAACATCGACCCGGTTTCCGATGGGGCTACTGTTACCCTTTATGCGCAGTGGATAGTTCCTCCTCCCACTACGATTACAGAGGACGGAGCCTGGAATGCGCCTATTGCTGGTACCTATACAATAGAGGTATGGGGAGCGCAGGGAACTGATGGCGGTAAAGGCAGCAGCAGTAAAACTGGCGGCGTTGGAGGTTTGGGGGGTTACAGCAAGGGTGAAAAGATAACTCTTAACGCCGGAGATGTGCTTACCCTCAAAGTAGGTAAGCAAAACGGCGGAGGTAGTGGCGGTAAGTCCTGCACCTCCGGTAGTTATACCACAGGCACAGGCGGCGGTGGCGGCGGAAAGACTGAGGTTCTTAAAGGAACTGAAGTTCTAATAGTAGCCGGCGGCGGCGGCGGCGGCGGCGGTGTTTGGATTTTTAAATACAACGGCACCAACAATATGTATTTTGACGGTTCCGAGGGCGGCGCGGGTGGCGGACATGGTTCTGCTCCTGGTAACGGTGGCGTTAAAACCGCATCGGGCGGCACAGGCGGCAGTACAATAGGTGGCAGCGGCGGAACCGGTGGTAATGATGCTAGAGAGACTGGTGTTAATGGTTTTGATAGTGCTACCGGCATAGGCGGCGGCGGCGGCGGCGGCGGCCTTGGTTACAAAAAAGGCGAAGGCGGCTGTTCCAACGATGCCAGTGCCGGCGGCGGCGGCGGTTCCGGTTATGCCAAAACCGGAACGGACGGATTCCAAAGCGCCACAGGTCAGACTGGCGTCCAATCCGGCAATGGCAAAATTGTAATAACATACGTACAATAACCGGCCATTTCGCAAGCAAAAGCCCGCCTCCGGCGGGTTTTTGTTTTTATGGCAGTTGTTTGTGCGCGCGTGTTGCGCTTCCGCCGCGCCGCTTCCGGCCGCCGGACTGCCTGTTTCATTTTATTTATACCCGTGCATTTACCGTGATTTATAATAATCACGCATCTGTTCTATGGATTTTTGTACTGTCGGGCGGATGGATTCTTCCACAGCGCGTATGATAGTTTCCTCAATATCGTCAATATAACGTGCCGCTACTGTTTTGGCGTCATTGTTAGCCTCATC
>JAIRPU010000110.1 GCA_031256815.1 Spirochaetaceae bacterium | reverse complement strand
GGCACTGCAATGACAAACGAATCGAAGACTTACGGTGTGCCTTACACGCTTACGCAGAATAGCTATACAAAGACAAATTATATTTTTACCGGCTGGAACAGCGCTGACAACGGCTTAGGTACTGCTTACACGGACAAGCAGGCAAATGTGAACATAGACCCGTCCGCAAAGGGCGTAACCGTTACGCTTTACGCGCAGTGGAGAGAAAGAGGCTTGGTGGCAGGTCAGGAGAACAATCCCGACCTTATGGTTAAGTTCGGGGTAAAGAGCGCAGGTTACGCTATAGGCGATATATCTGCGCAGGATGTTACCGACACATTCAATGAGGTAAGCGCCTACATAAAGACGCAGAGTCCTTCCAGCGTAAACCCGTCAGGAGGGCTTGGCGTTATAAAGCTGGGCGATTATGTCAACTTAAAGTCACTTAACGTTGCCGCCTACAACAGCAACCCCGTGGTAGGCATTACAAACACGAACGCGGGTAACGATAAACTGCGCGTTATGGTGGTGGCTATAAATCCCTATTACAACAAGAACAGCAACGGCACAACAACGCCGCACCTAATCTTCCACTTTAAGGACTTCCCGGGAAACGCCCGCATGGAAGCGACCGATACCAACGCTAACGGCTATCTGGGAAGCGAAATGCGGACATATCTGACCGGCACCTACTGGCCGGCGTTGCAGACTGCCGGCGTGCCGGATGCCGTTGTGTGGAATATAAGCCGCAGGGTGGCCAATAAAGGAAGCGGCGCAAGTGGTACGCACACGATAACAGACAAACTCTGGCTGCCCACAGAACGGGAGCTGTTCGGCAGTAACACGAATAGCATTTCCACTCACGAGACAGATACAAACCAAACTCATTTTGCGTATTACGATAGCAATAGCAAGAGGACAAAATCCTCTTATTATTGGGAGGCATCCCCTTATGGGCCTTCCTCCGCGTTGTCGTTTTGCGTTGTCTACTACACCGGTTATGAATACGTCAACACTGCGTCTGCTGTAGGCGGCTGCGACCCCGCTTTCGCTGTCAAATAGCCAGGCTGTTTGACACGCGCTTCCGCTTCCTCCGCTTTATGCGGCGGGGCTTGGGCGCAAGTTTTCTTAAAAAAGCCCGTCCGCTTTGCGGCGGGCTTTTTTTACGGCGCGCGGCACTTCCCCGGCCTGCGCTTGCGCAGGCCGGGGCCGGCAACAAGGCCACGTTCCCGCGGCCGCGCCGCGAAGCGGCGTCCAGTACTTCCGCGGCCTGCGCTTGCGCAGGCCGCGGGCTGGCAACAAGGCCACGTTCCCGCGGCCGCGCCGCGAAGCGGTGTCCAGTACTTCCCCGGCCTGCGCTTGCGCAGGCCGGGGGCTTGGCAACAAGGCCGCGCAAGCGGGGGGCAGCGGCGAGAAGGCCCGCGCGAAGCGCGGTGCCGCCGCAGGCGGCCTCCACCGGCAGCCCAAGAAACCGCAATGCGGTTTCTTGGGGCGTTGTGCATCACGCGCCCGCTGCGCGGGTGTCTGCAGTCACCTTCGGAATTGCCGCAGGGCAATACGGCCACTTGATTTTTTAATGGATTGTGTATAATAATATTTATGGAGTTTGAAATGCCTGTTTTGTCATTATTTTATGGCATAGTTATTCGTATGTATAAAGAAATATCCGTTAAGCACCATAAACCGCATATCCATGTTGAATATGCGGATGACGAGGTTGTAATAGCATTAGATGGTGAAATTCTTGAAGGACAAATACCAAAATCAAAAATGAAACTGGTTGAGGCATGGATGGAAATTCATCATGAAGACTTGAAAGCTAACTGGAAATTGCTTTCAAATGGCGAAGAATATTTTAAAATTGACCCGTTAAAGTGAGTTAAAACATGATACCGAAAATAATGAATGTTGAAGCTGTTGAAGATTATAAAATAAAACTCAATTATGAAAATGGCGAGATAAAAATGTTTAATGTTTTGCCGTATATTACCGGTTCGTGGTATAAGGAATTATATGATTATGGTTATTTCAAGACTATTCATATAATTTCAGATGGAAAGGGAATAGAATGGAAACATGGACAGGATATTGCTCCCCATGAATTATATGAAATGAGTATTCCAGCAAATTAAAATATATAAATGAGGCTTTTTATTAAAAACCATTTGAATACAATTATCGTATGTTTATCGGTAATAATCTGTGTAACAATATTTTCTGTCAGCATTATTACATTAAAAACCGCACAAAATGATTATATAGTTGTAACCGGTTCGGCAACAAAATCATTTGTTTCCGATTTAATCGTATGGAGGGGCTCTTTCTCCAAAAAGGCAGCAAATTCCAAAGACGCTTTTGCAAAATTAAGAAACGATACGGCGGCAGTCAAGAATTATTTAATAAAGAACGGCGTTAACGAACAGTATATAGTGTTTTCATCTGTCGATTTAAACGAAAATTATGAACATGAGTATAATCAGGATGGAAGAATTACAAAAACCATATTTACCGGATATACGCTTACCCAAAGAGTTACCATTGAATCTGCCGAAGTAGATAAAATCGAAAAAATATCCCGTGATATAACTGAATTAATTGATTTGGGCGTAGAGTTTTTTTCAATGCCGCCGGAATATTATTATACAAAACTTGATGAACTCAAACTGGATTTAATAGCAAAATCGGCGGAAAATACCAGAATGAGGGCAGAAACCATAGTAAAGGAATCCGGCGCAAAAATAGCAAAGTTACGCTCTGCAAATCTTGGCGTTTTTCAAATAACGCCGGAAAACTCCTCCACAGACGGCTATAGTTCAGGAGGAACATACGATGTATCATCAAAAAACAAAACGGCGTTTATAACCACACGCCTGGAATATCTGATAAAATAATTTTGGGTAACATTTTCAATTTGAGGCGCGGGCTCTTTTCGGTAACATTTTTCATGAGGCAGCGCGACAGCTTGAACATGAACAAACAATAGACTAAACTGGCGTTATTATGAATATTTCCACTTATACGGTTAAACCGAAATTACCGGCTAATTTAAAGCCGCTGGAAGAAATTGCACGCAATTTATGGCTTGCGTGGAATTTTGACGCCGTTCAGCTCTTTATTCGTCTCGATTATGATATTTGGATAAAGAGCAGCCAGAGTCCGGTAAAAATGCTGGGCATGATGAGTCAGGCGCGCCTTGCCGAGGTTTCCAGGGACGATTCTTATATTGCCGCGCTCAATGCGGTTTATTCACGTTTTCAGCGTTATAAAAAGCTGCCAACATGGTATAAGGGTTCTCATAAAGATGTTATTGCCTATTTTTCCATGGAATACGGCATGGATGTATCGCTGCCGGTATACTCAGGCGGTCTGGGGATGCTTTCCGGCGACCACATGAAGACTTCAAGCGATATGGGGCTGCCGCTTGTCGGCATAGGGCTTCTTTACAAGCAGGGCTATTTTATTCAACAGATAAACTCAGACGGGTTTCAACAGGAAGTTTATCCTGTAAATGACTGGTATAATATGCCGGTAGAGTTAATAAAAGACCGCGAAAACAACCCTTTGTATATTTCTGTTGATTTAGCGGGGCGCGAAACTTTTGCCCAAATATGGGAGGTAAAAGTCGGGCGTTCTTCACTTTATCTTTTGGATACCAATGTTGAAAAGAACAAAGACCCCGATTTAAAAAATATAACCGCGGCGCTTTACGGAGGCGATAAAGAAACCCGTATAAGGCAGGAAATTCTTTTGGGTATTGGCGGAATACGCGCCCTGCGCGCGCTTGGCATAAACCCGGCGGCAACGCACATGAACGAAGGGCACGCTGCGTTTTTGGCCCTGGAACGTGCGCGCGAACTCATGGTGGAAAATAATTTTAGTTTTGCGCAGGCGCACGAGGCAATATGGCCTACAAATATTTTTACAACGCACACCCCTGTTCCGGCAGGCAATGAGCGTTTTGACCTGGTTCTTTTGGAAAAATATATGCAGGGCTGGACTAACATCCTTGGCATTTCCTGGGACGATTTTCTGGCGCTTGGGCGCGAGAATCCAGCAAACAAGAACGAAACTTTTTGTATGACGGTGCTTGCGTTAAAATTTGCCGCATACGCAAACGGTGTTTCGGCGCTGCATGGCCTTGTTTCACGCAATATGTGGAAAAACCTGTGGCCTGGAGTTCCGCTTGATGAAATTCCTATAGAACACGTTACAAACGGCGTTCATCCGCGCACATGGATTTCAAACGCCATGCGCGAGTTGCTTGACCGTTATTTTGGGCCGCGTTTTGAAGAAGAACCCGCCGTTCTTGAAACATGGGAAAGAATGGGACGTATTTCCGATGAAGAACTTTGGCGCACGCACGAACGCCGGCGCGAGCGGCTTGTTGTGTTTGCCCGCAACCGGCTTAAAGAAAGTTTAAAACGCAACGGCGCTTCGGAAAGGCGGATTCAGCGCGCCGAAGACGCGCTTTCGCCAAATATTTTAACGCTTTCGTTTGCCAGGCGTTTTGCAACCTATAAACGGGGCACACTGCTTTTCCGTGACCCGGAACGGCTTTTGCGTCTTTTAAAAGACACCGAACGTCCAATTCAGCTTATATTTGCAGGAAAGGCGCACCCTGCCGACATTCCGGGCAAAGACCTTATACGCGAGATAATTCATTTTGCCGAAAAAAATGATGTTGCCAACCGCGTTGTGTTTTTGGAAAATTACGATATGACGATGAGCCGTTATCTTGTTTCAGGGGCGGATGTGTGGCTTAACACGCCGCGGCGCCCGCTTGAAGCGTCCGGCACTTCAGGAATGAAGGCGTCGATGAACGGCGTTTTAAACTGCTCTATTCTTGACGGCTGGTGGGACGAAGCGTATAACCCGAATGTTGGCTGGGCAATAGGCCACCGCGAAGAGTATACCGACGAAAACAATCAGGACGAAATAGAAAGCGCCGCGCTTTACGATTTAATCGAACGCGAAATTATCCCGCTGTTTTATAACCGCGGACGGGACGGACTTCCGCGTGAATGGATAAAGATGATGAAGACCTGTATGCGCGAAATAGGGCAGTCAATGTCATGCCATAGAATGTTGATAGATTATTCAAATAAATTTTACTTTCCGGCGTTAAAAAATTACAAACGTATGACAAAAGACAGCTATGCCGATACGCGCTCTTTGGCGGCATATTTTGAAAAACTTGATAAATCGTGGCAGAAAATAAGGATTATATCCATAAATTCTACCAGTAAACCGGTAATGCAGCGCGGCGATTTTTTAAAGGTAACGGCGCTTGTCGACCTGGGCAGTCTTGAACCGGACGAAATTCATGTTGAACTTTACTACGGAGACAGGTCGCACGAAAACTTTATTGTAAATGCGCGCCGTGCCGAAATGAAGAACTCCGGCAAAGAAGGCGACGCATGGCGTTTTGAAGTTCGTGTTGAATGTGCCGATACCGGCCTTCAGGGGCATACAATACGCATTTTACCCAAACACGACGCGCTTGTTCACCCGTATCGCTCCGGCTTTATAAAGTGGGCGCAATGAGCAAAGGCAGATTTGGCGATTTCGGCGGACAGTACATCCCCGAAACGCTAATGAACGCGCTTATCTCTCTGGAGGCGGCTTATAACAAAGCAAAAGAAGATGCCGGCTTCCGCGCGGAACTCGGCGCTCTTCTTTCAGAATATGCAGGAAGACCTTCAAGGCTCTATTTTGCAAAAAAAATGAGCGCCGGTTTGGGCGGGGCAAAGCTCTACTTTAAACGGGAAGACCTTAACCATACCGGTTCGCATAAAATAAATAACGCGCTTGGCCAGGCGCTTCTGGCAAAAAAGATGGGTAAAACGCGAATTATAGCCGAAACCGGCGCAGGGCAGCATGGAGTAGCCGCTGCAACCGCGGCGGCCCTGCTCGGGCTTGATTGCGAAGTTTTTATGGGAAAAGAAGATACAGAGCGGCAGGCATTGAATGTTTACCGCATGGAACTTTTGGGAACAAAGGTTCATTCGGTTACATCAGGCACTCAGACTTTAAAAGACGCGGTAAACGAGACTATGCGTGAATGGGCAGGCCGGATAGCCGATACGCACTATGTTTTGGGGTCGGTTATGGGGCCGCACCCGTTCCCAACCATGGTAAGAGACTTTCAAAGCGTAATAAGCATGGAGGCGCGCGAACAAATTTTGCAGGCCGAAGGCAGGCTTCCGGCTGTAGTAATTGCCTGTGTCGGCGGAGGAAGTAATGCCGCCGGAATGTTTCATCATTTTGTAGAAGACAAAGAGGTAAGGCTTGTTGGCTGCGAAGCGGCAGGACGCGGGCTTGATACGGCAGAACACGCCGCTACTATTTCCAAAGGCGAAACCGGCGTGTTTCATGGCATGAAGAGCATTTTTTGCCAAAACAGCGAAGGCCAGATAGCGCCTGTTTATTCAATTTCAGCGGGGCTTGACTACCCTGGAATTGGCCCGGAACACGCATTTTGGCATAGTACAGGCCGCGCGGAATATGTTGCTGTTACAGATGAAGAAGCGGTCAGCGCGTTTGAGTATTTTTCCAGAACAGAAGGAATTATTCCCGCTGTGGAATCCGCGCACGCAATAGCCCATGCAAAAAAACTTGCGCCAACCCTTTCCAAAGACCAAAATATAATTGTTTGCCTTTCCGGCCGCGGCGACAAAGATGTAGCCGCCATTGCCCGCTATCGCGGAAAAAATCTAAGCGAATAAAAAACAAAAATTCTGTTAATTTTTTATTTTTCATGAAGCGCCGTCAACTCTAAACGCATATTTATTAAGCATAGGAGATTTTTTATGAAAAATAATCGTTTTTTTGCTTTACTTGCGTTGCAGCCTCTGTTTATTGGGTGTTTCGGCGGATGCGATGTTTATCAGGCGGCTTCTTCAGGGGCAAATTATCTTTCTATCATGTCGTGGAATGTGCAGGCGCTTTTCGACGGGCATGATGATGGTTTTGAGTATGAAGAATACCGGGATGGCTCAGGGTGGAATACAGAAAAATATACAGCCCGTCTTAACCGTATTGCGCAGGGAATTAACGCAATAGGCGAACATTCGCCGGATGTAATTGCGTTTATAGAAGTAGAAAACCGCGCTGTTCTGGAAAAACTAAATTCAGATTTTCTTTCAAAAGAAAGATACAAGGCGCTATATTTTGCTGGAAATGCAGGTTATTCGCTTGGAATAGGCGTGTTAAGCAAAATACCTTTTGAAAAAACCATATTACATTCAATAAATGTAGATGGCGAAGTAATTCCACGTCCTGTAGTTGAAATATGGTTTGAACATGGCGGGCAGCGTTTGGTTTTATTCGTTTGCCACTGGAAGTCTAAACTTGGAGGCGAGGAGGCTACAGAAAAACTAAGGCGCGAAGCGGCAAAGATAGTTATTCGAAGGCAGCGTGAACTTGCTGCGCAATTTTTAAATATGCCGGTAGTTGTTGCAGGCGATTTAAACGAAAATTATGATGAATTTTACAGATGCAGCGCGGCGCGCATTTGCGCGATTATGCCGGACGACCCGGAAGCCGCCCGCCGCAGCGGTTATACCCTGCCTGAACAGGAGGACGAAAATGCCGCAGCCGATTTGGAAACGCTGCCGGAACGTTTACCCCAGGATTTTTTTATTGTTTCAAACGAAAAGCCGCCTGTTTCGGCATTCTTTGATTCGCAAGAGGGGATTTTTTATTCACCGTGGGGTAACGAACTACAGGGTGGTTCGTATTTTTACGACGGCGGCTGGGAAACCATAGACCACTTCTTTTTAAATGGAGCGTTTTTTGATAAAACCGGCATAGAATTTGATTCATGTTTTATAGTTGATTGCGAGCCATTTGTTAATTCAAAGGGAGAACCAGACCGTTACAATCCGCGTACCGGCGCAGGACTCAGCGACCATCTGCCGCTTGTGCTTCGTCTTTCGTTATAACAATATGCAAAACATCAAATAACTGTATTTTTTACTATATGAATAGACTTGAATTATACAAATTGTTTTAAGTATAATGTTATATAATGAGGCATATATTCGTTATTAACCCAAAACCTTTTATACGCCGTTCATTTTTAGATAAAGTTATATTTCGTATAGAAACACAGTTTAAAGTTTTAAACGAAGAGTATGAGGTTTATGTTTCGCGCTATCCAAGAGATGCGGTTGGATTTATTCGAAAGCGGCTTATACGGCAAAACACAGAAGAAAAATTCCGTGTTTATGCCGTAGGCGGCAGCGGCACTCTTTACGATTGTTTAAATGGCACAGCGGGAAGCGCAGTTGAATTAACGCAGATGCCCTATGGAAGCACAAATGATTTTTTGCGCAGCTTCGATTTTAATACAATTTTAAAATTTCTTGATATAGAACAGCTCTGCTACGGAAGCCTGGTTAATGTTGATATGTTTTCGTGCAACGCGAATTACGCGATAAATTACTGCGCTGTTGGCATGGAAGCGCTGACCGTGTTAAACGCGGCGCGGCTTTACGGCGCGCTTGGGCGGCATTTTTCAAAATTTACCAGACTTTGCAATTATTGTTATTCACTTTGCAGGGCTGCCGCAATGTTAAGGCATGAATTAAACGACCGGCGATATAATTTAACAATAGACGAAGTTGATTATTCCGGCGTTTATTCGTCCATTATTGTAGCAAACGGCTCCTTTTATGGCTGCGCAAAAAATGCGCCGGAAGGGACGCAGCCGTGGGACGGATATCTTAACATAATTATAAAAAACAAAAACGGTTCACGCGAAGTGCGCGGAAAAAAAATAAATATAAATTCACAAAAGCCGCTTATTGCGGCGCTTGACGGCGAAGTGTTTAATGAATGTGCGCTGGAAATTAAAATTATTCCTTCCAGCGTCCGCTTTGTTGTTCCAAAACCTCCTGAACATGGATTGTTATGACGCATTTTAAAGATATACCTCCTGTAAAAAGAACGGCGCATTTGCTGTCTTTTTTTTCAGCTTTAATGTTGTTTTCATGGTCGCTTTGGCGCTCGCTTTATATGCGTAACGAAGACAATGCTATGTTACTGGAAATTATTTTTTACATAGGCGTCCTGCATACAGCGCTTGTTGTTGCGCAGATGCATATTATTATAAACTGCGAATCTCAAAACAGGCTTTCGTTTATTATGCCGGCACTGGTGCTTTTTGTACTCTGTGTAGATTTAATATTTTTTAAATGCGGCATTGAATTCTTCTGGCTTATATGTTTTATAACATATACTACAGGCGCATTGTACAATGGATCTTTATTTCTGCTGCTGTATATTTTATTTTCGCAGTTTGTATTTTTTTCTGTTTACAAAATAAACGAAAAGTTTGGATTGTTCAGCATGAATCCAGGCGATATATATTTATGGATACTGATAACAATTTCCGGATTGTTGTTTCTGCTTGCATTAAATATTATTGCGCGCGGAAACAAAAAAACATCTTTTGGCAATACGCTTTACAAAACAATAATGTCTACTACTCCAAATGCAATAGTGCTTGTAGACAGTCTTATGCGCGTTTTGGCGGTAAGTGATATGTTTACAAAAATGTTTCATACCGGCGCATGGTATACATGCACCGGCCGTCCGCTGGTTGACCTTTTGCCGGGCGATGTAAAATTGCTTGTATGGGAAATTACAAACGGCGAAAACGTAACAGAAATGCTAAAAGAACTCGAAATTTTTAATGATACCGGATACTACCGTATTATATGCGATAGAATTGAAGGCCGTAAAGAAAATAATATATATATAACAATAGTAAATGTTACTCCCATAATGAAGGCAAAACTTCAGGTAGAAAAAGCGTCCAAAGCAAAAGACATTTTTCTTGCAAAAGTATCGCACGAAATAAGAACGCCGCTTAATGCCATAGCCGGAATGTCGGAATTAATCCTGCGCGAAAATATTTCAGCGCGTGTTCGTGAATACGCTGCAAGCGTTCAGACTGCCGGCAAAAATCTTGTTTCAATAATAAATGACATTCTTGATTTTACAAAAATTGAATCCGGCAATATGGAAATTATAGAAAAAAGCTATGAATTTGAAACTCTTTTAAATGACGTTTTGAATATAATCAGAATGAGGCTGCTTGAAAAACCGGTTTTTTTTGTTACAAAAATAGACAGCACAATGCCGCGCTCTTTAATTGGAGATGTTGTAAGGCTTCGTCAAATACTTATAAATTTATTGAATAACGCGGTTAAGTATACAGATACCGGTTTTATAGAACTTTCAATAAATTGTGAAAAAACAAATAATGAACGCCTGCTGTTAAAAATGTCTGTCTCGGACAGCGGACGGGGTATAAAAGAGCAGGATTTTAGCAGGATATTCGGCGAATTTGTCCAGATTGATACCCAGCAGAACCGCAACATAGAAGGTTCCGGACTGGGGCTTACCGTTACAAAAAGTTTGTGTTACGCAATGGGCGGAAATATTTCTATGCAAAGCGTATATGGAAAAGGCTCTGTTTTTAACGTTGAACTGCCGCAGAGAATATCAGATGCGCGTCCAATTGCAGAAGTTGAATTCCCGGAAACAAAAAAAGCGCTTGTCTGCGAAAGCCGCGAACTATACGCAAACTCAATGGCCTGGTCGCTTGATAATTTAAAAATAAAAAATAAAATTGTATCCGGCATTTCAGATTTAAAAGAATTTTTTTCTTCCGGCAGCAGCGAATGGAATTATATTTTTACAGCAGCATTTTTTTATGAAGAGATTATGGAACTTGCAAAGGAATTAAACATTAACGCAAAAGTTGCAGCGCTTGCAGAAGCCGATGTGGTTACAGCCGAAAATGTTTATGCGCTTCCCCTTCCGGCGCATACAATTTCCATAGCCCGTGTTCTTAACAACAAAACGCCTGATTATGCTTCTGACGAAACATCAAAATTAAATATTGGCTGGACTGCGCCGCAGGCAAATATTCTTGTTGTTGATGATATAAATACAAATATTATTGTTACAGAAGGGCTTATGTCGCCGTATAAAATGAAGGTTACAGGAGCGCTTTCCGGCAAAAGCGCCATAGAACTTGTAAAGCAGCAAAAATTTGATGTTATTTTTATGGACCACATGATGCCGGAAATGGACGGAATAGAAACAGTAATGTGGCTTAAAACACTGCCAAATGCAAAAGGAGTCCCGATTATCGCGCTTACTGCAAACGCCATTCGCGGCGTTGAACAAATGTTTCGTAAAAACGGCTTTTACGATATGCTTGTAAAGCCTGTAGAAATACTAAAATTACACGAACTGCTCGAAAAATATGTACCGGAAGACAAACGCAAAAAAGTTGAACCCGAAACTTCCGGCGCGGCGCGGTTTTTTGAAAAACAGCCGCAGCTTTTTAACGGACAGAATAAAGAAACAGGCTTTGAAATTTTTAATGTAAGCGGAGACGCGGCGCAAAAAACTGAATACGGAATTTTTATAGATGGCATCGATTTGGAAAAAGGAATTAATAACGCGGGCGGCAGCGAAGAAACATACCGTAAAATATTAAACGTTTATCAAAACGAATCAAGAACGCTTTTAAATAAACTAAAAGCTGCGGTTAAAATTTCCGATGCTAAATCCTGGACAACCTGTGTGCATGGCATAAAAAGTTCTTCGGCAAATATAGGCGCAATGGGGATTTCCGAATTTGCAAAAAAACTTGAAGATGCGGGCAGAAGTGAAGAATGGGGAACAATCTCCAGCGAAGCGCCGCTGTTTTTTGAACAGTTTGAAGCGCTGCTTGAAGATATATCTTTTGAACTTGATTTTAATAACAAACAAAATGAAGATACAGAAAGCGAAAAAAAAGAATTAAATGAATTAAATAATGTTCAGTTTCGTGAATATCTAAATGAATTTATACAGGCGGCAGAACAGGCTGATACAGCCGGCATGGAAAAAGCGCTTGAAAAATTAAACAAAAATAATTCGTCAAAACAAATTGCGGACAATATAGAAAAAATTCAGTTTGCTGTACTTTTGGGAGACTACAGCGCCGCAAAAAATATTGCCGGCGCGCTTTTGAATAAAACTTGAGCAAAGCGTTTTTTGATTTACATTAACGGCTATTTTGAAAGGCTTTTCCCAGAGCCAAGCAAAACAGATACAGGCTCCAGCACCGGTATATTTTCGCATATTATTTTTATAATAACCGTCATTGGTACGGCAAGCACCATGCCCGCAAAGCCCCAAAGCCAGCCCCACAACAAAAGCGCAATTAATATAATTATAGGCGATATATTAAGTTTATATCCTGTTATGCGCGGTTCCATTATTGTACCAAGTATCAAATTTGTACTAAGCATTATTATTCCAACAGCAATTACAGGCCCCGGCTGCGGCCAGAATTGAAGAAGCGCAAAAAGCGTGGCAAATATTCCTATTGCAATGCTGCCTATAAGCGGAATAAAATTAATAATAAACTGCATTAATGCCCATACTGCGGCAAATTCAAGATTAACAATTTGAAGCCCAATTCCTACAACAACTCCTGTTGCAAGCGATATAAAAAATTTAACGGAAATATAACGTGTAACATCACGCTCTATATCGCTTGCTATTTTGCGTATCTGGGAAGAAAGTTTATTTTCAAATGCAAGCGCAATTTTAATTTTAATGCTTGACGCTTCAATAAGAATGAATATAACAAACATTACAACCATAAGCGCGTTTTTAAAAAAACCAATAAAACCATTTGAAAAAGCAATAGTCCACTGCCTTATGTTATTACGCACTTCAATCTGCGCCCACAAATTATCTATAAAACCCAGGTTTTCGTTGTAGGAAAACCCCAAAAACCCGCCAAGAGCGCGGTAAATTTCCAAAAGGCGGTTTTCGTAAATAAACCAGCGGCTTAAAATCTTTCTGCCTGAACTATAAAGAATCATGCCCGCAATAAAAAATCCTATTATAATAAGGCAGCTTGTTAGTATTATGGCAGCCAGGCGGGGCATTTTAAGCCGTTCCAGCGCTGTAACCAGCGGGTTCATTACACAGGTAAGAAAAACAGCTATAATTATTAACACGGTTACAGGCGCGGTAAGTTTTAGCACAACGCCGGCAAGTACCAGCGCTATAAACGCAATTAAAAACGCAATACTATTGTTGATATTGCCAGATTTAAAATTATTCATAAAACACTCCAAAGGAATAAAACATTATAACAGAGCGCAACATATACATTATGACTGAAGTTCTATGGTTTGATTGCGTTCATAACCAAGCGAAATAATTCCGATTTTTGTTTTACAGTATTCTTCAATAAACGCAATATAATTTCTGGCGGGCTCCGGCAGTTCGTTAAAACTTTTACAGCCGGATATATTTTTATTCCAGCCTTCAAAACAGCGCAAAACTGGTTTTGCCTTAAGAAGCGCTGGAATTGCCGCAGGAAAATTATCTGTTTTTGCGCCTTCAATTTCGTATGCAACGCAGGCTTTTATGCTGTCAAGCGTATTGTAAACATCAAGATGCGTCATAACCAGAGTGTCTATGGAATTAACACGGCAGGCATAACGCAGAGCTACCAAATCGAGATATCCGCAGCGGCGCGGGCGTCCGGTTGTTACGCCATATTCACGGCCTGTTTCGCGCACAAATTTACAAAGGGCGTCCTGTTCAGCATCCTGCGCGCTGAATTCGGCGGGAAAGGGGCCGTTGCCTACGCGCGTTGAATACGCCTTAAAAACACCAAGTATACGGTCTATAGAACGCGGGCCTGTCATCCCGCCCAGCGCCGCTCCCGCCGCCGCGGAAACGCCGCTTGAAACAAAAGGGTAAGTTCCCAAATCCAGGTCGAGCAGCGCGCCCTGCGCTCCCTCAAAAAGCACATTTGCGCCCGCGCAACATTCTGCAAAATACGAACACATATCAATACTCATTGCCTGCAAATCCGGAATAAACGGTTCAAGAAAAACACGGTCTTCATCTTTTAGTTCCAAAAGTTTTTCTTTCCAGCAAAGGTCGGCTATGCGAATACCATCGCGCCGGCTTTTCATTGAGTATGTTATTCCTATGCCGCGCCCTGTGGTGCCAATAGGCGTCTTTCGCGCAGCGTCAAGCTCTTTATCTATTTTTATATAGCCGGGCAGAACGATATGCGCCCTGTCTGACACAAAGAGCCGGCCTTTGGTTTTAACGCCGCGTGATTCAAGCATCGAAATTTCATCAAACAGCGCCTTCGGGTCGATGACCATACCTGCGCCAAGAATAACCTTTTTTTCCGGATGAATAACGCCCGACGGTATAAGGTGCAGCGCATATTCTTCGTTGTTGTAAACGATTGTATGACCGGCATTTGCTCCGCCTGCAAAACGCACAATAACATCTGCTTTTTTTGCAAGATAATCAACTATCTTTCCCTTGCCCTCGTCCCCCCACTGCGCCCCTATAACCACGGTGTTCATATTGAAAGAACTGTATCGAATTTGAAACATTAAAGTCAAGGTGTGCTATATTAAAATGTTATATTAAAAGCTGTACAACTATTGACAAAAAAATGGTATTATATAATAACACTATTGGATATAATTTGATGACACGAAACCTGCTTTCAATCGAAACAAACTGTGCGCGATGTAGCGAATATTTTGAGCCGCGAACCGGCGCGCTTTCTGTTCCAATTTTTCAAAGCGCAAGTTTCCGCCATCCGGCTTTAGGCGAATCCACCGGCTTTGATTACAGCCGCGGAATTAATCCAACAAGGCTTGTGCTTGAAGACACTGTCGCCCTTATTGAACATGGAAAATACGGGCTTGGTTTTGCCAGCGGCATGGGGGCGGTTTCGGCGCTTATAAAACTTTTTAAACCAGGCAGCCATATCATTGTTTCGTCAGATCTTTACGGCGGCACCTACCGGCTTTTTAGCGAATATTACGCCTCGTACGGTTTTAGTTTTAGCTTTGTTGACACAAGCGATTTTTCAAAAATAGAGGAGGCGGCAAAACCAGAAACGCAGCTCCTCTTTATAGAAACGCCTTCAAATCCAATGATGAAGGTTAGCGATATAGAACGCTGTGCGCAGTTTATTCACAACCGCGGCGGTTTTTTGGCGGTAGACAATACTTTTTTAACGCCTTATTTTCAAAACCCGCTTGATTTTGGAGCGGACTTTGTGCTTCACAGCGGAACCAAGTATCTTGAAGGGCATAACGATACGCTTTCCGGGTTTATTGTTCATTCAAACGATGAATTTAAAGAGACCCTGCGAACCATTCAAATGAGCGAAGGCGCGTCTCTTTCCCCCTTTGACGCATTTTTAACACTGCGCGGAATAAAAACGCTTGCTTTACGAATGAAAAAGCACGAAGAAAACGCCGCCTGCATTTGCTCCTGGCTTAAAAACCACAAGGCCATAGAAAAGGTTTTTTGGACCGGCCTTAAGGAACATCCGCAGGCGGAGCTTTCAAAAAAGCAGGCGCGCGGGCATAGCGGGATGGTTTCGTTTTATGTTAAAGACCCCGATATGGTTCCAAAAATTTTACGGAAGCTAAAACTCATCCTGTTTGCCGAAAGCCTGGGCGGAGTTGAATCGCTTATTACTTATCCTGTTGTTCAAACTCATACGGCGATACCGCAGAAAATGCGCGAAGATGCGGGCGTAAACGAATGTCTTATGCGGCTTTCACTTGGAATAGAAGATTCCGCCGACCTGATATTCGACCTTGAACAAGCGCTTGGAGGATAATGATGCGCATCTCGACAAAGGGACGCTATTCACTTATCGCTCTGCTTTATATTGCACTGCTTGAAGAAGGCAGCTTCGCAAGCGCCAGGGAGATTTCTGACGCTACCGGTATTTCCGAAGGGTATCTGGAACAGCTTTTTATATTGCTTCGCAAAACAGGCATTATTCAGGGAGTGCGCGGGCCGCAGGGCGGGTATTTTTTGGAACGCGCCGCCAAAGATATTTCCGCCGGAGAAGTGCTTCGCGCCGTAGAAGGCTCGCTTTCGCCTACAGAATGTGTTTCCGGCTCGGCCTGCCCAAACGAAAGCCGCTGTCAAAGCCGCCAGACCTGGGGGGATTTGAACGAAGGAATTAACGAGTTTGCGGATTCAATAACGCTTGCCGACCTTGTTAAAGACTACAACACGCACAAAGAGCCGGAGTATTCAATATGAAAATTTCTTCGCGCGGGCGTTATGGAATAAGGCTTTTGATTGACCTTGCCGAACATGGAGCGCAGGGGCATATTACCCTTTCAAGCGTTGCGGCGCGGCAGAATGTTTCGGTACGCTATCTTGAACAGGTTGCCATAATATTGCGCCGCGCCGGAATAATCCGCTCAATAAAAGGGGCGCAGGGAGGTTATGCGCTGTCAAAAAAGCCGGAAGAAATAATCGTAGGCGATGTGCTGCGAAGTCTGGAAGGCGATATGCTGATAGCAGACCCGCCTCTTGCCAGCGAGCGCGAAACAAAATATTCCGAGACTGTACGCCGCGTTGTTTTTGAACGTCTTAATCAAAAAATAGCCTCCATAATCGATTCACAGACGCTTGCGTCGCTTGCCGGCGTATCGCAGAAAGAGTATATGTATTTTATTTAACCAAAGCGGCGCTTATGGCTTTGCGGCGGCTTATGCTTGCGGCGGCTTATGGCCTTGCGGCGCTTATGACCTGCGGCGCTTCTGACCTGCGGCGCTTGTTTAAGCGTTGTTTTAAAAGCCCGCCGCCGGCAATGTTTTAAACTCTGCTGTTTTAAACGCTGCTTGCCATTGAAAAACCAAAACTATACAATAAACAATATATGTTAAGTCCTTTGTATATAGACCCTGGAACCGGAAGCGCGCTGTTTTCTATTTTAATTGCAGGCGCGGCAACGGTTTATTTTTTGGGACGCGCTTTGATAATTAAAGCAAAGCTTTTTTTTAGCGGCGGCCGCGCCGAAGCGGAATCAGGTACAACACCCTGTGTTGTTTATTGTGAAGACGCGCGTTACTGGAATCTTTTTAAGCCGGTATTGGACGAATTTGAAGCACGCTCCGTTCCTCTGCTTTATTTAACCTCCGCGCAGACAGACCCTGTATTTAGTTCTAACTACTCTCATATAAAGGCGCAGTACATAGGCACCGGTAACAAAGCGTTTGCGCGTTTAAATCTTTTACGGGCGAATGTTGTTTTAATGACTACTCCAGGGCTTGATGTGTATCAGCTAAAACGTTCAAAGGGTGTAAAGCACTATTCGCATATTTTACACGCGACAAGCGATGCCACAATGTACCGTTTGTTTGGCATAGATTATTTTGATTCTGTGCTTTTAACCGGCGCGTACCAGGTTGAAGATATACGCGAACTGGAAAAACAGCGCGGGCTGCCGGCAAAAGACCTGGTAGTTGTAGGCTGCGGCTATCTGGATGTAACTGCGCAGAGCATTGCAAAACTTAAAACCGAAGCGGAGCGTCCGTTTACGGTACTTGTATCGCCAAGCTGGGGCGCTTCCGGCCTGCTCGCAAAATACGGCGAACGCCTGCTAAACCCGCTTGCGGAAACAGGATGGCGGATTATTGTAAGGCCGCACCCGCAATCAAAAAAAAGCGAAGGGGCGCTTCTCGATTCACTTATGGCGCGATACAGCAATTCTCCAAATATTATCTGGGATTATGAACCGGATAACACCGCGTCTCTTTCAAAATCTGATATTATGATTTCTGATTTTTCCGGCATTATATATGATTATATTTTTTTATTTGATAAACCTGTAATCTACGTGAACAATCAAATTGATTTGCGTCCATACGATGCGGATGATTTGGGCGAAGACGCCGCCGAAAAACTTTGGCAGTTTAAAACATTAAAAAAAATCGGCATTGAGCTAAAAGAGGATATGTTTTGCTCCATACGTGAGATTATAAAAAATGCCGGAGACAATGAAGTTATGCGTAACGCCAGAAAGCAGGCAAAAACCGAAGCATGGTATTATCAGGGTGAAGCAGGCAAACGTGTTACGGACTTTTTGCTGGAACACTCAGCATAATAAAAAATCACTTGCTTTTTGGCAGATTTGAGTAAATAATAAAGTAAAATAAAATCTTATTAAGGGGAAAAAATGTCTGCTCAAAAAGAACTAAAAGGGCGCGAGCTTGTATACCAGCTCAACGGGCGTCCTCCGCTTGCTGTCGCAATTCCACTCGGACTACAGCATGTGCTTTCAATGTTTATTGGCAATCTTGCGCCGGTGGTTGTTATTACCAGCGTTGTAAGCGCCGTAACAGGCGAGGCTATCGCCACTCCGGAACAGCGCCGGATTATGATTCAGTGCTGTATGTTCGCTTCGGGTATTACAACTCTTGTTCAGTTATACCCAATAAAAATTGGCCAATACCAGATTGGAGCCGGTCTGCCAATTGTTATGGGAACGAGTTTTGCCTTTGTCCCTACAATGATAACTATTGGCAGGGAATTTGGGCTTGGAGTAATACTTGGGGCGGTTATTGTTGGCGGTATTACCGAAGTTTTAATGGGTTTTTTTATAAAACCGCTTAGAAAATTCTTCCCCCCACTTGTTATAGGCGCGGTGCTAATGACAATAGGCCTTCATCTTCTGCCTGTCGGCGTTCAATACTTTGCGGGAGGCGCAGCAGCGGAAGGCGCGGCAAAGGCTGTAGCCGCCGGAACTGCAAGCGCGGCGCAGGCGGCGCTTGCCTTAAAATACGCTTCGTGGCAAAACCTGCTTATAGGCGGCATTGTATTTTTAACGATTTTACTTTTGAACCGTTTTGCAAAAGGCGTGTTAAAAATGTCCGCAATTCTTGTGGGTATATTGATTGGCTATATTACGGCGATTATTTTGGGAGAGGTTGATTTTGAACAGGTTCGTCTGGCCGGTATAATATCAGCTCCTATTCCGTTTTATGTCCGGCCGGAATTCCGTATGGACGCTATTTTAAGCATCGCCGCGCTTTATGTTGTATCCGGACTTGAAACCATGGGCAACATAAACGGCATAACCATCGCCGGTTTTGACCGTGAATCGACAAGCCGCGAAATGTCAGGAGCGGTAATGGCGGATGCGGCCGGCTCAATGTTCGCGGGAGTGTTCAACTGTTTGCCCAATACGGCGTTTGGCCAAAATGCGGGCATTGTAGCCATGACGCGCGTTGTAAACAAGTTTTGTATTTTTACAGGCGCTTTAATTCTTATCCTGGCGGGGCTTTCTCCAAAAATAGGCGCTATATTTTCTGTAATGCCGCCCAGCGTTCTTGGCGGCGCGGTTGTTACCGTATTTGCAATGATAATGCTTAACGGAATGAAGCTCATAGCAAAAGCGGGATTTTCGGACAGAAACCTGCTCATTTTGGCTATTACCTTTGGCGTTGCATACGCAATAGGCGAAAACAAAGTGCTTGTCGCTCATCTGCCAATGGCTACAAAAGCGCTGTTTAACAGCGGTTCATCATTCAGCAACGCCATAAACGCAATATGGGAGAACCTTGTAAACTTTGTATTTAAAGATACAACGGTAACCGTTTGTTTGTTCTCAATCTTGTTGAATATTATCTTCCCGCCAAGCGCCGAAGAAAAAGAACGAATGCGAAACGCAGTTCAGGAAGCGGCAGTTGAAGACTTAAAAGGCTAAACTCCGCAAAATAAATGAACACGATTGTTTTTATTAAAAACCAGTCGTGTTCATCCTGCGCCGCAGATTTAGGCGCAGGGTTTAAGAATACCGGTTTCTGAATTCACGCGCGGTTTCGCGTTCTATGTCCCGTTCCCGTATACCGGCGCGTTTATCAAAACTCTTTTTGCCTTTACAAAGCCCTAATTCAACTTTAACTCTGCCGCGCTTAAGATAAAATGAAAGAGGAACAAGCGTAAACCCTTTTAAATCAACCTTTCGCGTTAGTCTTTTTATTTCGCTTTTGTGCAATAAAAGTTTTTTTTTCCGCAAAGGTTCGTGGTTAAATAACGATGAAAACGGGTTTTCCGAAATGCTCATCTGGTTTAGCCAAATTTCTCCGGACACAATTTCTGCCCATGCGTCCGAAAATGAAATACGGCCTTCTTTTACCGATTTTATTTCTGTTCCTTCAAGCACAATCCCCGCTTCCCATCTGTCTTCGATTGAATAATCGTAAAAAGCGCGGCGGTTTTTTGCTATAAGTTTTACTGCTTCGCCCATTTTATTCTGAAGCAGCGCTTTTAAGGGCTATTACCGGTTTAAAACCTGCGAAAACCGAACAGGTGTCTGCGGGAAGCGAGCCGCGCATTTCGGGGATTACCGCGCCTGCCGCATTTGCCCACGAACCGCCGCGCACGGCGCGTTCCGGCGAGCTTATGCTGGCTATTGCCTGTTTTGTGGCGCTAAGGTATGCGTTTGGCGCAAATTCATCGCGGCACCAGTTCCAAAGCCGTCCGGTAAAAGTTACGCCTTCGCGCTCTGCCCATTTTGCCGCATATTCCCATTCCGCTTCGTCTGGAAGCCGGATTTCGTATTTAGCGGCAAGCGATTCAGGAAGTTTAGTGTTAAGCCAAAGGCAAAACGCCTGCGCCGCATAATAGCTTATTCCGGATTGCGCCGGCGCAGGATATGCGGGCGCGGCGGCAAAAAACGCCTGCGGCGAATTAAAAGAAGCGGCAGGTTCAAGATATTCTTCGGTTACCAAGCCGGATTCAACAAGTGAATCGCGGTTTTCAAAGCGCCATTCAGGAACTTCAGAAGTAAATTGATTCCAAACAGACATTGAAACTTCGTCCCGCGCTATGGCAAAACTTTTAATATCACCGTACCAAAGCGCTCCGGAACCTATTTGAAAACGCTCCTGGCGTTCAAAAAAGCGCGTAAACCGGACGCCGCCAACTGAAACTTCAGCGCCGCTTTGGGCAAAAAGGGAGTTTTGCGCCTCCAGACGTTCTTTTTGCCAAAGATTTGGATATACATCCGACTCAATTAAAATCTGCGCCGGTTTATCATTTAAAATTTCGCCAACTGCCACCGCAAAAGAAGGGTTCCGCCGCATATAATCAAAAATTTGATGAACAGCGTTTAGCGCGGCAACAGGCGAAGGGGCGTTTCCGGCAGAAGCGCTTAGAAACTTTGCGCGAAGCAAATCTTTTAATGACGCCTGATTCGATAAAAAACGGGCTGCCGCTTCAATCAGCGCAGACGCTTCAAGCTGCCCACTTTCTGTGCGCGGAGCAGAACGGTAAACGCCTTCGGAAAGGGCCAATGGGATTTGCCAGTTTTCGGTAGGCGATTCGGCAAAACTCCATTCGGCAAACTCACGCGCTCCAATAACAAGCGCCGCGCAATCCGACTGTTCTTTTAATTTTACATCGAGTTCTATTGTTTTTGGAAAAAAAAGCGAAGCAAAAACACGGCTTTTTACATCAAGTTTAGTTTGATATGGTTCAAAGCCCTCCATTACAACGGTTATTGAACGCTCTCCCTTCGGTACAAACACGCGGGCAGGAGCCGCGGCAAAATAAACGCCGTCAACTCTAATCGCCGCGCCGCGTGGTTCGCTTTTTAATACAAGCATGGAACCGGGACGCGAAAGCCCTTGATATAAAAACAAAAAAAACAAGAGCACGGCAAGCGCGGCGCCATAAATTACGGCAAGATATACGCCCGGGCGCACACCAAACAGCACAGGCAGCCGCACTGCATCTTGTTCTTTTACAACCTCCCGCGGAGAGGCTTTGCTGTCGCGGTTATTTCTCATAGAGTCTTTATACAGAAAAACCGCTTGTTTTTCCAGTAGCCATGGAATACCATGCCAAAAATCGAAGCCATAGACGGGCTATAAAATGTTTATAATTTTTTGTTATATAAAGCGGTTTTGCTTGCGCGAAAAGGCGGTGCGGCTTATATTAAAAGTAAATGCAGGGAAAAATTCTTATTATTGAAGACGAAAAGGAACTCTCTGATATTGTTTCGTTTTATCTTGCAAAAGAAGGGTTTGAGGTTCGCGCCGTGGAAAGCGCCGAAGACGCCATAGCCCTTTTAGAAAACGGCGCTGTGGGCGCTCCCAAAAGCGGCGCGGGACAAAACGGCGCGGGTAGCGCTCCCAAAAGCGGCGGCGCAGGACAAAACGGCGCTGGAGGCGCTACCAAAAGCGGCGCTGGACAAAGCGGCGCTGGAGGCGCTACCAAAAGCGGCGCAGGACAAAGCGGCGCATGGAAACCGGAACTTATAATACTCGACATAAACCTGCCCGGCATGGACGGCTTTGAGTTTTTGCAGCGTTTACGGCGCGGCGATATAACGCCTGTGATTGTTGTTTCGGCGCGGGACAGCGATGAAGACTTAATCTGCGGATTTTCAGGCGGCGCGGATGAATTTGTTACCAAGCCTTTTTCGCCCAA